>DATMUT010000726.1:0-8483 GCA_035563755.1 Novosphingobium sp. | reverse complement strand
CCGCCAGCCATACCGACCCGGCAATGCCCAGCGGTTTGCCCAGCAGCAGGCCCAGCGCAATGCCCAGCGGCAGCAGCGCATCGCTGCCCGAGAACAGGCGCGACAGGCTTGCCGGATCGAGGCTGACCCCGGCGTGAACCAGCGCGAAAAGCGGCACGATGACAAAGCGGCTCCACGGCGCCAGCGCATGTTCGAGCCGGGCCAGAGGGCCGGAATTGGGTTTGTTGCCCAGCGGCACCGTCAGCGCCGTTGCCACGCCTGCCACTGTTGCGTGTACGCCCGAATGCAGCACGCACCACCACAGCACCGCGCCCATCAGCACATAGGCCCAGACCCGCCGGCACCCCAGCGCATTGAGCGCCACCATGGCCAGCCACACGCCCGCTGCCGCACCCAGCCAGTGCGGGTCGATATGCGCGGTATAGGCCAGCGCGATCACCGCCACCGCGCCCAGATCGTCGACCACCGCCACAGTCAGCAGGAACAGCCGCAGCGATGCCGGAACCCGCCGCCCCAGCAGGCCGATGATGCCCACCGCAAAGGCAATGTCGGTTGCCGCCGGAATGGCCCAGCCATGCGCCAGATCGCCTCGCGTTGCCGTGACCGCCAGATAGGCCAGCGCCGGACAGGCCATGCCGGCGAGCGCTGCCAGCACCGGCAGGCGCCTTTGCGCCGGGTCCGCCAGATTGCCAACCAGCGCCTCGCGTTTGATTTCCAGCCCGACCAGCAGAAAAAACAGCACCATCAGCCCGTCGCCCACCAGTTCGCGCAAGCTGGCCGGATGTTGTCCTTCAAGTCCGGGGAGGGGGGATTCGATAGCCAATGAAAAAGCGGGGCCAAATGCAGAATTAGCCAGTGCAATCGCAATCAAGGCGACCAGCATCAGCACCGCTCCGGCCTGTGATTCGCCATCCATATTACCGAAAAGGCACGTTAATTTTCTGATTGTCGACATAGTTTGGATTACTATCCGATGTTGTCCAGTTTTGTTGATTGCTGTTGCGGGGTAAATGGACGTTGAATATGTAATAATACCTATAGACAGGTGATGAGTGGGGGCGCTCGAATCGTGTTACCCGAAAGTACCCTGCTGGGGGCAACCATAATTGAGGGGCTGCAACTGATCGAGCGGGAACTGATGCTTTTTGCATTGTTCTGGTTTGTCGTTGGCATGGTCGATGAAATGACGATGGATGCCATCTGGCTGATGTTGCGGTTGAAATCCTGCTATCGGACGCACACTGTGTGCGAACCGGGCGGGCGTGCGCTGCATCGGCCGCTCTCGGTGTTCATACCCGCCTGGCGCGAGGCCGACGTGATTGGCACCACCGTTTCCCACATGCTTGGCGTGTGGCCGCAGCGCGAGTTGCTGATTCTGGTGGGCTGTTATCGCAACGATGCCGAAACCGTTGCCGCAGCGATGGCCGGGGCGGGCATCGACCACCGCGTGCGGCTGGTCATTCACGATGCGGTCGGCCCAACAACCAAGGCCGATTGTCTCAACCGCCTCTACATCGCCCTGTGCGACGAGGAGCGCAGGGCTGGCATGCGCTTTGGCGGCGTATTGCTGCATGACTCCGAGGATATGGTCCACCCCCTCGAACTCGAGCAGGTGGACGAGGCGCTCTCGCAGGTTGATTTCGTGCAACTGCCGGTGCGCCCCGAATTCCCGCCCGGCTCGCATTGGGTGGCGGGGCACTATTGCGACGAATTCGTCGAATCGCACGCCAAGGGGCTGGTGGTGCGCGACGCGCTGGGCGCGGCCTTGCCCGCGGCCGGGGTAGGCTGTGGCTTTGGCCGCGACATGCTCGAGCAGATTGCCGCCGTGCGCAGGCGGGGCGGCGAGAACGGCCCCTTTGCCGCCGAGTGCTTTACCGAGGACTATGAACTGGGCCTGCTGATCGGGCGACTGGGCGGGCGCAGCCGTTTCCTGCGCCGCCGCGATGCCGATGGCCAGCTGATCGCCACGCGCAGCTATTTCCCCGCCAGCCTGCCGCATGCCGTGCGCCAGAAAACGCGCTGGATCCACGGTATCGCCCTGCAGGGCTGGGACCGGCTGGGCTGGTGGGGCCGCCCGGTCGACATATGGATGAGCCTGCGCGACCGGCGCGGCCCGCTCACGGCGCTGGTGCTGGCGGCGGCCTATGCGCTGGTGCTGATCGACGGGCTGCTGGCCGCGATCAGCCTGGCCGGATGGCAAAGCCATCCCCTGCTGTGGCACCCTTCGGGCATGATGATGACGGCGGCGGGGCTGTGCATGTTGGGGCTGGCCTGGCGCATGGCGATGCGGGTGATGTTCACCACGCGCGAATATGGCCTGCGCGAAGGGCTTTACTCGGTGCTGCGCATTCCTGTGGCCAATGTCATCACGATCATCGCGGGGCGGCGGGCCTTCGTGGCTTATTGCCGCAGCCTGGCGGGGCGACGCATCGTGTGGGACAAGACCGAGCATCATATCCACCCGGCCAATGTGGCGCTGCGGGGCGCGGCCTAGTGTCGGCCAGCCAGGAGCAGCAGTCGGCCAACCGGCGAAGGCGGCGCGGGCAACCCCTGTGGGTGATGGGCGCGGTGCTGGGCATGTGGATCGCGGGGCGAGGCATGTTGTGGGAAGCGCCCGCGGCGGTCTTGCCCGATGCCTCCGGCCATCTGTCGGCGCGATGGCGGGGGCAGGGGCAGGGGCAGGGGCAGGGGCAGCCAACGGGCGTGCCACTGCCCGTGGTAGCTGCAGCAGGGGCGCAAGATGCCTCGGGCAAGGCCGGCCCGGTGGGGAGCGACCTTGCTCGCGGGCCTTTGCCGGGCGCTGGCGATTTGGGACGGTGGAGTATGGCGGCGCATCGCCATGTCTTGCGCGCCACGCCGCAAGAGGGGCTGGCAAACGAGGCGCCCGTTGAGCGCGGCGCGACCCTGGTTCAGGCCCAAGGCCCACAGGCGGCGACAGTCCTGGCGCCGTCGCTGGCTGGCCGCGAAGATCGGGCGGGCACGGCCGGGCCGCGCTGGTCGGCTGATGGCTGGGTGTTGTGGCGCGATGGTTCCGGTTCGGGGCAGGTTGGCAGCGGGCGGGGCGGCAAGGGGCTGGGCAGCTTTGGGCCGTCCTATGGCGCCAGCCAGGCCGGCGCTGTGCTGCGCTATCGCCTGATGCCGGGCGATGCGCATCGGTTGGCGGCCTATGGGCGGTTTTATGCGGCGCTGGGCGACACGGGCGAGCGCGAGGCGGCCGCTGGCCTGTCGGCGCGGCCGTTGCCGCGGGTGCCTGTCGCCGCCATGGTTGAATTGCGCGCGAGCCGGTTTACCGACGGGCAGACTCATCTGCGCCCGGCGGTCATGGCGGTGAGCGAAGTGCCGCCCATCACCCTGCCGCTTGCCCTGCGCGCCGAGGCCTATGCGCAGGGGGGCTATGTGGGCGGGGCCGGGGCAACGGGCTTTGTTGACGGGCAATTGCGCGTCGATCGCCCGGTCGATGTGCAGGGGCGCGCATCGGTTGCGCTGGGCGGCGGGGCCTGGGGCGGCGCCCAAACCGGCGCGCAGCGGCTCGACATGGGGCCATCGGCGCGTTTTTCCTATTCCGACGGGCACATGTCGGCGCATCTGGCCATCGACTGGCGGTTTCGGGTGGCGGGCAATGCGCAGCCTCTGTCGGGGCCGGCGATCACCCTGTCCGCAGGTTTCTGACCGATGCTCGCGGCAATGCCGCTTTTCCTCCGCGACGGAGCGGTTTGCCGACTGTCGCCCCTTCCCAGCAGGGCGCGACAGGGCTAGCCTGAGCGTTGCATGGATGTCTATCTGCCCATCGCCAACCTGTCGGTGAATGGCCTGATCATTGTCGGGCTGGGGGCGCTTACGTGTGTGCTGTCGGGCCTGTTTGGCGTGGGCGGGGGTTTTCTCACCACGCCGCTGCTCATTTTCTATGGCGTTCCGCCAACCGTTGCCGCCGCCTCGGCCGCCAGCCAGGTCACGGGCGCCAGCGTTTCGGGCGTGTTTGCCCACGGCAGGCGCGGTGGGGTCGACTATCTGATGGGCGGGGTGCTGGTGGCTGGCGGCGTGATCGGCACAGGCATTGGCGCGGCGCTGTTCAGCCTGCTGCAGCGTCTGGGGCAGATCGATACGGTCATCAACGTGCTCTACGTGGTCATGCTCGGCTCGATCGGCACGATCATGGCGCGCGAAAGCATCGAGACGATGCGGGCGATCCGCCGCAACACCTATGTGAACGCGCGCAAGCGGCGGCATCACCCGCTGGTGTCGGTGCTGCCGCTGCGCTGGCGGTTCTATCGCTCGGGCCTGTATATCTCGCCGCTGGCGCCGCTGATCCTGGGCATGTTGACCGGCATTCTGACCATGCTGATGGGAATTGGCGGCGGCTTCATCATGGTGCCGGCCATGCTGTATATTCTGGGCATGAGCGCGCAGGTGGTGGTGGGCACCAGCCTGTTCCAGATCCTGTTTGTGACCATGGCGACCACCATGATGCACGCGCTGACGACCCATGCGGTCGATATTGTGCTGGCGGTGTTGTTGCTGGTCGGGTCGGTGTCGGGGGCGCAGGTGGGGGCGCGGTTCGCGCAGGTGGCAAGCCCCGTGCGGTTGCGGCTGATTCTGGCGCTTATCGTGCTGGGGGTGGCGGTGCGCATGGCGCTGGGGCTGACATGGCACCCCGACGAGGTCTTTACGGTGACGCTGCTGTGATGGCGTGCGCGGCCCGGCGCTGCCTGTTGGCGCTGCTGGCGCTGTTTGCCCTCACGGGCGCGCGCGACCCCATTCTGGTGGCCGACGTGTCGCAGCCAAAGGTCGAGGTGCGGCAGGGCTTTACTGGCACGGAACTGCTGCTTTTCGGCGCGATCCTGACGCCCGAGGGCGCGCGTGCGGGGGGCGACTACGATATCGTCGTTGTGCTCGAGGGGCCGGCGCGGCCCGTTGTCCTGCGCGAAAAACGCAAGATTGCCGGCGTGTGGGTCAATGCCGACAGCACGACTTTGCGATCGATGCCCAGCTATTATGCGGTCGCCTCGTCCCGCCCCATCCGCCAGATCGTGGATGAGCGCACCGCGGCCATTTACGAGATGGGCCTCACCTCGCTGCAACTCTCGCCCAGCGACATGCTCGACCAGGCGCGGCAGGACCATTTCGCCGCTGGTCTTGTCGATCTGATGGTGCGCAAGGGTCTGTACCGGCAGGAAGAGAATGCCGTGACGATGACCGGGCAGGTGCTCTACAGCGCCCGCATCGCCCTGCCATCGAGCGTGCAGACCGGCACCTATACGGCCGAAACCTTCGCCATCCGCAAGGGGCGGGTGGTGGCCTCGGCGCTCACGCATGTGGTGGTGTCCAAGCAGGGGTTCGAGCGGGCAGTGGCCGATTATTCGCGCCACCGCGCCTTTGCCTATGGGCTGGTGGCGGTGCTTGTTTCGGTGCTGATGGGCTGGGTGGCGGGGCGGCTTTTCGCGCTGGTCTAGGCAGTTGGACAGATTTGGTGAATGTGTGGGGCTGATTAGGGCCAAATTAACCACAGGCCCCGTAGAAGTGCGATCCGGTTGCCAGGGAAGGCCGGATAAAAGGCGTGCTGCTATGAGTGAAACTGCCAAAAGCACGGGTGAGGCATGATCGAGGGGCCGCCTTTCGACGCGCCGGATGCGGGCTGCGATCTGGGCAATGGCGATGATGTTGCCTCTGGCCCGATGGCAGGGCGGGCGGGGCAGAATGCCGGCTTGCCGATCGGCGTGCTGCTCGAAGTGAGCGGTGCTGGCGGTCTGGTCGCGCTTGATGCCGAGCGTCTGGGCGAATGCGGTCAGGATGGCGACCCTTCGGTGGCGATCGCCGGGCAAGTGGGCAGCCAGATCCGTATCCGTCTGGGCGACAGGTGGCTGCTGGCCAGCGTGCGCAACCAGAAGCAGGGCCGCCGCGCCGACGAAGGCATTCTGGCGCAGATCGACATTCTGGGCGAGGGGCAGGCGATCGCGCTGACCGGCACCATCGGCGCCTTCCGCCGCGGCGTGACGAATTATCCGATGCCCGGCGCGCTGGTCTACCCGGCAAGCAATGCCGATCTGGCGGCGGTCTATTCGGGCGACGGGCGCGATGCGATCCGCATTGGCACCGTGCATCCCACGCGCGACATTGGCGCCAGCCTTTATATCGATGCATTTCTGGGCAAGCATTTTGCCCTGTTGGGTTCGACCGGCACGGGCAAGTCGACCAGCCTTGCGCTCATCCTGCATCGCATTTGCGAGGCGGCGCCACAGGGCCATGTGCTGATGATCGACCCGCATGGCGAATATGCCTCGGCGTTTCGCGACACGGGCATGATCCTCGACGTGTCGAACCTGCAATTGCCCTATTGGCTGATGAATTTCGAGGAGCATTGCGAAATCCTGCTGTCGAGCCGGGGCGACCAGCGGCAGGTGGATGCCGAGATCCTGGCCAAATGCCTGCTGGCCGCGCGCCAAAAGCACCGCCTGGCCGAGAGCGTGGGCGGGCGCATTACGGTTGATTCGCCCATTCCCTATCTGCTATCCGACCTTGCCGTGATCCTGGCCAACGAGATGGGCCGGCTCGACAAGTCGACCAACACCGCGCCTTATACCCGCATCCGCACCCGCCTCGACGAGTTGAAGGCCGATCCGCGCTATCAGTTCCTGTTTTCGGGCATGCTGGTGGGCGACACCATGGCCGAGGTGATCGGCCGCATGTTCCGCCTGCCGGCACAAGGGCGCCCCATCTCGATCATCGACGTCTCGGGCGTGCCGTCCGAAATTACCAGCACGGTGGTGGCCATGCTCTCGCGCATGGTGTTCGACTTTGCCATCTGGGCGCGGGCCGAGGAAACGCGCCCCCTGCTGCTGGTGTGCGAGGAAGCGCACCGCTATGTGCCCAACGAGAAGAACGCCGACAGTTCGGTGGGCAAGATCCTGTCGCGCATTGCCAAGGAAGGGCGCAAATACGGCGTTTCGCTGGGGTTGATTACGCAGCGCCCCTCGGATCTGGCCGAAGGCGTGCTCTCGCAGTTGGGCACGATCATCGCCATGCGCCTGAACAACGAGCGCGATCAGGCCTTTGTGCGCGCGGCCATGCCCGAGGGCGCGCGCGGCTTTCTCGACGCGATTCCGGCCCTGCGCAACCGCGAGTGCGTGGTGTGCGGCGAGGGCGTGTCGATCCCGATGCGCGTGTCCTTCGACGATCTGGAGGAGCGCAAACGCCCCGCCTCGTCGGACCCCTCGTTCAGCGCGCTGTGGCGCAAATCGGGCGATGAGGCGGCCATGGTCACACGCACGGTGCAGCGCTGGCGGGCGCAGGGCAGGTAAGGCTGGCGGGCCCTTAGTGGCCCATCATCGCCTCGCCGCCCATTTCCGTGCCGCCCATGTCAGCGCTGCCGCCGCGATAGCGCTCGCGCCATCCGCCCCGGCCATAGGCCAGCGCCGTCAGCCCCACCGCCCAGGCCGAACCAAACGGATAGGCCCACCACAGCGCCTCGGAGCCGATGTAGCGATAGGTGAGGAAATAGAACCCCAGCCGCGCCGGATACATGGCCAAGAACATGACCACCAGCGGGATGAAAACCGCGCCATAGGCCCGCATCGTGCCGGTCATGATCATCATGATGCCGGTGAGCGCAAAGGACCAGGAGACGATCTCCTGCATGTGCACGGCCAGCGGCACGGCCGCGCTGCTGGCGCCCAGAAACATCGAGAGCAGCTGCCGGTTCATCGCCACGATGATGATGTTGAGCCCCAGCGTCAGCCCCAGATTGGCGTACATGCCCTGCCAGGTGATCTTGCTGACGCGGTCGTGATGGCCCGCGCCCACATTCTGCGCCACCATGGCCGACACCGCGCTCGAAATGGCGAAGGCGGGCATTTGCAGGTAGTTCCACAATTGCAGGCTGGCGCCATAGGCGGCCGCCGTCAGCATGCCCTCGCGGTTGACCAGACCCACCATGATGAGGCCCGCGCTCGACACCAACAGCATCTGCGCGCCCATGGGCAGGCCCTTGGTGACGATATAGCGCAGTTCCTCGCGTCGGGGCAAAAGGTAGGCCAGTTCAGCCCCGCGCAGGCGCAGGGGCATGTCACGCACATAGATGGTGGCGATCATGGCGGCAACGCCGGCAAAATTGGCGATTGCGGTCGAGAGCGCAGACCCTGCGATGCCCATCGCCGGGATCGGCCCGAAACCGCGGATCAGCAGCGGGTTCATCAGCACGTCGATGGCAACGGTCAGGATCATGCAGTAAAGCGGCGTCTTGGCATCACCCGCGCCCCGCTGGCTCATCGAGACCATGATGGACAGCGTGCCGAAGGGCATGGTGATGAACACCACCCGCAGATAGGCCAGCGCTTCGGGCAGCGATTTTTCGGGCGTGGCCAGCGTGTGCAGCAGCGCGGGCGCAAAGAACCAGCCCAGCACGCCCACGATCACCGAAATGATCGTGCAGAAGCCAAAGCCGGTGCCCATCGTGATGCGCGCCTCCTCGACCTGGCGGGCGCCAAAGC
>DATMUT010000725.1:0-3887 GCA_035563755.1 Novosphingobium sp. | reverse complement strand
CGTTTGCGCGGCAGCTTCGGCACGAGCGACTTCACCGACCCCGCCTGCCCGCTGCGCGCCAGGCGCCGCCTGCGTCGCGGGTCGGGCCGCCCCACCATTGTTCACGCTCGCCAGATCAAACCCGCTTCCGCCCGCCGGCAGGGAACTGAAACTGGGCGTGGCCGCCGCCGGGACAGCAGGGCGCGGGGCCGGGGCCGCCGGCCGGGCAGCAGGCGCGGCAACCGGCCGCGCCACCAGCTCGACAGGTGCGGCCGGTTGCGATTCGCGCGAGGGCGCCGGCACGGGCGGCGCCATCTCGCCACCTTGTGCTGCGGTCGAAGCGGTCGCGCCTCTGGCCTCGGCGGCCCGGCTCTCGCCACTCCTCGCCTCGCTGCTCCTCGCTTCACCACTCCTCGCCTCGCCGTCCTCGCGCACGCGGCGCGTTGTGCGGCGCGGCTCTGCCTTGGCGCCGCGCGCCCTGGCATCCACCGCACTGGCCAGCTCTGGCTCGGCAAAGGTTGTGTGGCGAATGCCATGCAGGCTGGCATAGGCAGCGATGCGCGGATCTTCCTGCCCGATTTGCGATGCCTGCGGAAAGAAGCCCAGATTGGCCGCGGCCGCCTGCTGGGCCGGGGTCAGCCGGCGCATATAGCGCAAATAGGGCGCCATGCCGTTGGCCAGATCGGCCGGCATGGTGGTGCTGGCAATCGCCACCGCCTCGTCCTCGCGGCCCATGATGGCAAAGGCAAAGGCCCGGATGCGCCAGGCCGAACGGTCCTGTTTCTGCAGCATTGGCGCCAGCACCATATCCACCCCGCGCCGATCGCCCACTATCGCCAGGCTCAGCGCCAGGCGGCGGGCGGCCTCGTCGCCCGCACCCTTGGCCAGCGCCTCGCGATACAGCCGCTGCGCCGGCGGATTATCGCCCACCAAATCGTGCGACAGCGCCTGATCCGACAATTGCTCGGCCGAAAGCGGCCCCAGCCGGGCCGCAGCATCAAATGCCTCGAGCGCGGCCACCGGGTCTTGCGAGCGCAGCCTTGCGCCACCCAGCGCCGTCAGTACGCGCTGATTGTTTGGCGTCAGGCGCTCGGCCCGCGTCAGAAAGCCGATTGCGGCCTGCACATCGCCCATCGCCAGCGCCGATTCGCCCGCCGAAAGCAAAGCCTCGGGGTCGCGCGGGTCGCGGGCCAGCTGCATCAGCGCCGAGTTGAGCGCGCGGCTGGGATCGGTCGCGGTGGGCAAAGGCTGCACCACCTCGCGCGACACCGCCGGCGCGCTGGCGGCAGCCGGCAGCTGCGCCGCGCCCTGAGCGCCCATTTGCGCAAGGCCCTGAGCCTGCGCCGGCGCGCTGCCCGCCAAAGCGCCAGCCAGCATCACGCCAGCCAGCAGCCCACCGCCAAAACGGCGGCGCCCGCGCAATCCATGCGCGGGCGTGCTGTTGCTTGCATTACCACCTGCCACCACAGCAAGGGCCCCGATTACCTTACGCATCCCAAAGGCCCCTGCCGATATGGCTTACTGGTTATTCTGACGCCCGAGGAAACGCGGGATGCTGATCGCCCCGCCCTCGTCGCCGTTATCGTCGTCCTCGACCTTGCGACGGCCGGTCAGGTTCGCCATCCGCTCGAACAGCGTGCCGCCCGAGGCAGCGCGCGGCTGGGGCTGAACGGGCTGGGGCTGAACGGGCTGCGCCTGCGGCTCCTCGACCGGACCACCGGCAACCAGACCGCGGCGACGCGCCCCCACGGGCGCATCCTCGTCGAGCAGCCGGCTTGCATCGAGCAACAGCTCATCCTGCGTTGCGGGCGGGGCGGCGCGCGGCGCTTCCTGCGCGGCGCCCAGGTCCAGCGGCTCGCTCGGGCTTAGCGGGGCAAAGCCCTGCGGCGCGGTGCGGCCAAAGCCGCCCTGAACCGACTGTGCCGGGTGCAGCTCGCTGCCCAGCGGCAGATCATAGGCCGCAGGCTGCGGCGCCTGAGACGGGGCGGCTTGCGGTGCGCTGTGATAGGTCGGCTCGCTTGCCGGGGCAGCGACGTGCTGCGGCGCGGCGGCGGGCTGCGGCGCGGGCGCCGGCTGCGCATAGGTGGGCGCAGGCGCGACCTGCGCCGGCTGGGGCGCATAGGCCTGCGGTGCATGCGACTGGGGCGCATGACCTGCAGCAGCACTCATGCCCGGACGGGCCGGCCCGCGCGAGGACTGCATGCTGAACGGGCGGCTGGCCTCCTCGGCCATTTGCGCGGTCTGCTCGATGCCGGTGGCCACCACCGAGACGCGGATCTTGCCCTGCAGGTCAGGGTTGAAGGCGCTGCCCCAGATGATGTTGGCGTTGGGATCGACCAGTTCGCGGATATGGTTCGCCGCCTCGTCGACCTCGAGCAGCTTCATGTCGTCGCCGCCGATGATCGAGATGATGACGCCCTTGGCGCCCTGCATCGACACGCCGTCGAGCAGCGGGTTGGCGATCGCCTTCTCGGCGGCTTCCAGCGCGCGGTTCTCGCCCTCGCCCTCGCCGGTGCCCATCATCGCCTTGCCCATCTCGGCCATGACCGAGCGCACGTCGGCAAAGTCAAGGTTGATGAGGCCGGGCATGACCATCAGGTCGGTGATCGAGCGCACGCCCTGCTGGAGCACTTCGTCCGCCAGGATAAAGGCTTCCTTGAAAGTCGTCTCGGCGCGCGCCACCAGGAACAGGTTCTGGTTGGGGATGACGATCAGCGTATCGACGTGCTTCTGCAGCTCCTCGATACCGCTCTCGGCGCTGCGCATGCGGCGCGTGCCCTCGAACAGGAACGGCTTGGTCACCACGCCCACGGTCAGCACGCCCTTTTCGCGCGCGGCCTTGGCGATGACGGGCGCGGCGCCCGTCCCGGTGCCGCCGCCCATGCCGGCGGCGATGAACACCATGTGCACGCCTTCAAGCAGGCGGTCGATGTCAGCCAGCGTTTCCTCGGCGGCAGCGCGGCCAACCTCGGGGCGCGAACCGGCGCCAAGGCCCTGCGTGATCTCGGGGCCAAGCTGGATGCGGTGCTCGGCGATGGAATTGTTCAGGGCCTGCGCGTCGGTGTTGGCGACGACAAAGTCGACGCCCTCGATCTCGGCGCGGATCATGTTGGCGATGGCGTTGCCCCCGGCCCCGCCAACCCCGATCACGGTGATGCGCGGGCGCAGCTCCTCGACCGCGGGCGGACCGATATTGATGCTCATTGCCTTCTCCTGCCGGGCGGCGCGGGGCGTCGCTCCCTAGTCAATCAAAAATGCACGCTTCAACTTCGCTAATCAAAGCGCATTTCCGATTTGTCCACAGAGAAGCGCGGAAATGCGCCATCTTTTGCGACAAATCAGAAATAATCGCGCAGTGCGCGCCACACCCGGCCGGCCATGCCCAACCCGGCCTGGCGCGGGCCCGCCGCATGACGCGGGCCAACATTACGAATATCCACCGGGTTTTCGGCAGCATACAGCACCAGCCCGGCCAGAGTCGAATAGCCCGGCGTGGCATGCGCCTCGGCCAGCCCCTTCATCGCTATGGGCTTGCCAATGCGCACCGGGCGGCCCAGCGCCCCTTGCGCAAAGTCGGCCAGACCTGCCAGCTCGGCCCCGCCGCCGGTGAACACCACCTGCTGCCCGCGCGTGCCGGTATAACCCATCGACTTGAGCACACGGTTGATCTCGTCCATCAGCCGCCCCAGCTGGCCGGTGATGACCGAGATCAGCTCGGCGCGCGGAATGCGGTTCTTGTCGTCGGCATGACGGGCCAGCTGGCCGGTGGTTTCCTCGCCCGGCCCGTGTACGGGGATCATCTCGCGATGGTCGGCCGGGCTGGCGATGGCCGATCCGTTCACGCATTTCAGCCGCTCGGCCTGAAACCGGCGGATGCCGAAATTGGCCGCAATGGGATCGGTAATGTC
>DATMUT010000724.1:0-4150 GCA_035563755.1 Novosphingobium sp. | reverse complement strand
GGGCCTGCCCGACAATGCCGCTTCGAAATACCCCTCCGAGCTGTCGGGCGGCATGAAGAAGCGTGCCGGCCTGGCCCGCGCGCTGGCACTCGACCCCGAGCTGCTGTTCCTGGACGAGCCGACCGCAGGCCTCGACCCGATTGGCGCGGCCGCCTTCGACAAGCTGACGCGCGAGCTGCACGAGACGCTGGGCCTCACCGTGTTCCTCATCACGCACGACCTCGACACGCTGCACGAGATCTGTGACCGGGTGGCGGTGCTGGCCGACAAGCAGGTGATCGCGGTGGGCACCATCCCCGAGCTGATGGCCAGCGATCACCCCTGGATTCAGGAATATTTCAACGGCCCGCGCGGCCGTGCGGCACTGGCCGGCAAGAGCCGCCAGCGCGCCGGCGCGCCCGATCCGTCCCGACAGGCAGAGGCATAGCAGTATGGAAACAAGGGCCAATCACGTCTGGGTCGGAGTGGTCACGCTGGCATTGCTGGCGATCGCGGTGGCCGTTTTCGTGTGGATCGCGCGGCTCAATCGCGGCGAGCAGAACCACTATGACATCTATTTCCGCCAGTCGGTCGACGGTTTGGCCAAGGGCACGCAGGTGTCCTATGCGGGCGTTCCCGCCGGCCAGATCACCCAGATCGAGCTGTCGAAAAGCGATCCGCAGGTGGTGCGTGTGCGCGTGGCCGTGTCGGACAAGATCCCCATCCTGCAGGGCACGGTTGCCACGATTCAGGGCAGCTTTACCGGCGTGTCGAACATTCAGCTGAGCGGCGGCATCAAGGGCGCGCCGCCCATTACCGCCGAAGGCCCCGATGGCGAGCCGGTCATCCCGACCAAGAAGAGCGGGCTGGGCGCGCTGCTCTCGAACGCGCCGATGCTGATCGAGCAGCTCGCCAATCTGACCAACCGGCTTACCATGGTGCTCTCCGACAAGAACCAGAAGTCGATCGAGGGCATATTGGCGAACACCGACAAGCTGACTGCCAATTTGGCCGATGCCTCGCCGCACATGAAAACCACGCTGGTCGACCTGCAGGCAACGCTCGAACAGGCAACCCTTACGCTGGCCGAGTTCCAGAAGGTGGCGGGCAAGGCCAACGACATGCTGGACGAGAACGGCAATTCGCTGGCGCACCAGTTGCAGGATACGCTCAAATCGGCGCAACTGGCTGCCGATGCGCTCAAGGGCACGCTCGACGATGCGCGGCCGGCGGCGCGCCAGATCTCGGACTCCACCCTGCCGCAGGCCGAAGCGGCGCTGCGCGAGCTGAAGGCCACGTCGCGCGCGCTGCGTGAACTGACCGAGAAGATCGACGCGCAGGGCATTTCGGGCGCGATGGGGCCGCAGCGCGTGCCGGTGTACAAGCCGTGATCGTCCGCAACTCCACCACTGGCCCCCGCGCAACCCAGGTAGAAGGAAAGACCGCAATGCATTTCACCAGGACCGGCCGCGCCGCGCTGATCTCGGGGGCGATGCTGATGCTGGGGGCGGGGCTGCTGGGCGGCTGCGTCAACCTGGGCGGGGGCAAGGCGCCGCCGCAGATGATCACGCTCACCCCTCTGGCGCCGGCGCCCGCGGGCAGCGCTGCCACGCTTTCGGCCGCCCCGGCCGACGTGCTGGTCGTGGCAGAGCCCGAGGCCGAGCGCGCTTTGACCATTCCGCGTGTGGCGGTGCAGGTGGACGCAACCGGAATTGCCTATCTGAAGGATGGCATGTGGGCCGAACGCCCCACGCGCCTGTTCCGCGATTTGCTGGCCGAAACGCTACGTCAGCGCGGCAAGAAGCTGGTGATGGAAGACGACGAGGACACGCCCAAGGGCGCGCCGCGTCTGGGCGGGCGCCTGCTGGCGCTGGGTTATGATGCGCGCGGTCATGCAGCCGTTGTGCGCTTCGATGCGGTCAAGCATCTGCCCAACGGCACCATCGCCACCCGCCGCTTCGAGGCGCGCGAGGAGCATATCAGCCCCAACGCGCGAGATGTGGCCCCGGCGCTGAACCGCGCGGCCAATCAGGTGGTGGCCGAGGTGGCCGACTGGGCGCTGTAACGCCCGCGGCGGCCACCGGCTGCGCGCGTTAACCCGCGCGCGCCATCCGCACGAAATCGGCCGAGGCGTGGAAGGCGGCGCGGCGCTTGGTGCGGCGCTCCTCGGCTTCCTCGTCGCGTCCCCACAGGTTGGCCTGCCATTCTTCCTCCAGGCTGGCCGCATCCCACAGCGCGTCCAGATCGGCGTCCGGCTCGATCGCGGCCAGCGCCACCACCAGCGAGGCGGCAAGGCTGGCCATGTTGCGCAGGGCCGCCAGCGTGAAATCGTCCGCCTGTTCCAGCACGGCGCGCAAGGTGGCCAGCGTCTCGGCCGGCTGGGCGCGGTGGATAATGCCCGAAACGCGCTCGAACCGCAGGCCGTGGCGGGTTTCGGCAGCGGTCAGCACCGGCTCCCACATCTCGCGCTGGCGGGCATAGAGCGCTTCGTCAGGGTCGGCGCGATAGCACAGCGTGTCGGTTTCGGCATAAGGGATCAGGCTGGCGATGGTCGCGGCGCGGTCGGGGGCGATCACATCGATGGCGTAGTCGGCCATGTCGCGCAGCACGAAGCTTGAGGGCGCGATTTCCTCGCCTTGTTCCTGCCATTCGGCGGCCATGGCGCTGGCCAGCGCATGGCTGGGCACCACCTGCGGGCGCCCGCCCACGGTACGGATTGCCCGCCCGTCCAGCTCGACACCAAAACCGCCCTCGCGCGGGGCGGGGGCGGCCTGCTTGTAAAAACGCTTCATCTTATTGCATCCGTTCCCATTTGCGCCGCAACACTGCGGGGAATACGGCCAGATCGAAAAGGCCCATCAGCACGAACAGCAGGCCCAGAATGCGCGGCAGCGCAATCCACCCGCCCATGACCACCAGCCCCAGCAGGATGAGCGAGAAGCCGGTGATGCGCACGACACGCATGCGCCGCGCCCGCTCGAGCGCCGGGTCGACGGGCTTTTTCGGTGCTTTGCTCATCCCAGTATCTCGCGCAGCTGTTCGGGGGTTTCGGCCACGGCCTGCGCGCCGGCGGCCATCAGCTCGTCGGGGCGGTGATAGCCCCAGCTCACGCCAATGGCGCGCACGCCCGCCGAAGCGGCCATGGCCATGTCAAAGGTGGTGTCGCCAATCATCACGCTGTGCTCGGGCCGGGCCAGGCAAGCGTCGAGCGCGGCCATCAGCATGGCCGGATGCGGCTTCGAAGGGTGCCGGTCGGCGGTTTGCAGCGTGACGAAATGGTCACTCAGCCCATGCACGGCCAGGCAATGGGCCAGCCCGCGATCACTCTTGCCCGTGGCCACGCCCAGATCCCAGCCATCGGCGCGCAGCGCGTCGAGCAGGGGGGCAATGCCCTCGAACAGTGGTTCGGCAATGCGCCCGGCCTCGCGCGCGGCGCGATAGGCGGTCTTGTATTGCTCGACCAGCGCGGCATGCGCCTCGGCCTCGGCCTGCGGGGCCAGACGGCGCATGGCCATTGGCAGGCTAAGGCCCACCGTGCGCAGGATGTCGGCCCGGGCCGGCGCCACCATGCCCAGCGTGGCAAATGCCTCGGCCATGGTGGTGCAGATTTCGGCTTGCCCGTCGACCAGCGTGCCATCGCAGTCGAACACGGCCAGACGAACCGGCGGCAGCCCGGGCGCGTTCATCAGCGGCGGCCTCGCGGGGCACCGCCGGGCTTGCCGGGAGCGGGGCGCGCCGGTCGGGCCGAACCGGGCCTAGCCGAACCGGGGCGGGCCGAAGCGGGCTTTGCAGTCGCCGGCTTTGCCACGGTGGGCTTCGATCCCAAGCCTTTCTTCACGCCGCCGGGCTTGCGGGCGGTCGCCGGCTTTCCGGGGCCAGAGCGGCCTTCGCTCTTTTGCGAATCGGTGCGCGCGCGGCCCGTGTCGAGCCGGCCCCGGCGCTCGCCCCGGCGCTCCTTGCGATACTGCTTGGCGTGGGCCTTGGCCACGGCCTTGCGGTCCTCGCGGTTCAGGTCGCCGCTGGGGTCGGGGATGTACTCGCCATCGTTCTCGTCAAAGCCCAGTTGCGCGAGGCTGTTGGCGAAATGCTCGGGCAGGGGGGCCGTCACGTCGAGCGGCGTGCCATCGGGATGGTCGATGATGAGGCGGCGGGCGTGCAGGTGCATCTTGCG
>DATMUT010000723.1:0-3649 GCA_035563755.1 Novosphingobium sp. | reverse complement strand
CACCATCACGGATGCCCAGGGCAACGCCATCAGCTGGTCGTCGGCCGGCATGATGGGCTTCAAGGGCTCGCGCAAGTCGACCCCTTATGCTGCCCAGGTCGCCGCTGACGATGCCGGCAAGAAGGCCGCCGAACACGGCGTCCGCACGCTGGAAGTGGAAGTCAAGGGCCCGGGTTCGGGCCGCGAGAGCGCCCTGCGCGCCCTGCAGGCGGTGGGTTTCACCATCACCTCGATCCGCGACGTGACCCCGATCCCGCACAACGGCGTGCGCCCCTCGAAGCGTCGCCGCGTCTGATCGTGCATGCGCGGGTGGCTTGATGCTGCCCGCCGTTCCGGAAATGGCCGCAACCCAGCACGTGACGGGTTGCGGCCTTTCGCGCCAGAATAAACCCCAGGGGAAGTCCATGACTGTCAACACCAAGAACTGGCAGGAACTGAAGAAGCCCAACAGCCTTGACATCAAGCCGGGCAACGACCCCAAGCGGCGTGCGACATTCGTGGCTGAGCCGCTGGAGCGTGGTTTTGGCTTGACGCTGGGCAATGCTCTGCGTCGCGTTTTGTTGTCCTCGCTTCAGGGCGCGGCCATCACCTCGATCAAGATCGAGAACGTGCTGCACGAGTTCTCCAGCCTTGCCGGTGTGCGTGAAGACGTGACCGACATCGTTCTGAATGTGAAGCAGATCGCGCTCAAGATGCAGGGCGAAGGCCCCAAGCGTCTGCAGTTGTCGATGACCGGCCCGGCCGAGGTCAAGGCCGGCGACATTGCCGTGACTGGCGACATCGAGGTCATGAACAAGGACCTGGTGATCTGTCATCTCGATGATGGCGCTTCGCTCAACATGGAGCTGACCGCCGACACCGGCAAGGGCTACGTGCCTGCCGTACAGAACCGCCCGGCCGACGCGCCGATCGGCCTGATCCCGGTGGACTCGCTCTATTCGCCCGTGCGTCAGGTGTCCTACAAGGTCGACAACGCCCGTATCGGCCAGGAGCTTGACTTCGACAAGCTGAACCTGACGGTCGAGACGGACGGCACCGTGACCCCCGAGGACGCGGTGGCCTATGCCGCTCGCATCCTGCAGGACCAGCTGGCCCTGTTCGTCCACTTCGAGGATATCGCTCCGGTTGGCGCGCCCGTCATGCTTGGCGGCGTTCCGGCGGCAGCGCCCGAGGAAGGCGACACCAACCAGCTCAACCGTTACCTTCTCAAGAAGGTCGACGAGCTCGAGCTGTCGGTGCGCAGCGCCAACTGCCTCAAGAACGACAACATCATTTACATCGGCGATCTGGTTCAGAAGACCGAGGCCGAGATGCTGCGCACGCCGAACTTCGGCCGCAAGTCGCTCAACGAGATCAAGGAAGTGCTCAGCTCGATGGGTCTGCGCCTCGGCATGGACATCCCGGGTTGGCCGCCTGAGAATATTGAGGAAATGGCCAAGAAGCTCGAGCAAGAGCTGCTTGGTTAAGCGCGAAATCGGGGCGTCGCTTGCGGCGCCCTGTTTTGCAGGGAAACGGCGACCGCCCCAAAGGGCCGCCTGGATCGGGCTACCTCACACGGGCCCCCTACGAACGGAAAGGACTATCACATGCGTCACAAGTATGGTCAGCGCAAGCTTCAGCGCACCAGCCAGCATCGCGCCGCCCTGCTGCGCAATCTGTCGGCTGCCCTGATCAAGCACGAGCAGATCACCACCACCACCGCCAAGGCGCGCGAACTGCGCCCCTACATCGAGAAGCTGATCACGCTGGGCAAGCGTGGTGGCCTCTCGAACCGCCGTCTGGCCCACTCGCGCCTGCAGGACGACACGCAGCTGGTAAAGCTGTTCGACGTTCTGGCCGCGCGTTATGCCGACCGCAACGGTGGCTACACCCGCATCGTCAAGGCTGGCATTCGCGCTTCGGACGCTGCTCCGATTGCCGTGATCGAGCTGGTTGACCGCGACACCTCGGCCAAGGGCCAGGATTCGGGTCCGGTGCTGGTGGAGGAAGACGCCGAGTAAGCCTTGCGGCTTGCCGGTCCTCTCTCGGTTCAATAGCATGAAGGCGGTGTCGGGCCATGGGCCGGGCGCCGCCTTTTTGTATGGTCGGCAGCGGCGTGAAGGCCGCGCGAATTCGGTCCAGCGGGCGAGTGATGAATGCGAAACTGGGGTTGGTTGCGTAAGAGTGCGCTGGCAGGAGCGGCCATGACGGCGAGCATGAGCGGGCAGGGCGGGTTTGAGGCATACGCACAGGAAGCCACTGTGCAAGCGCTGCACTATCCTGTGACCCGGCGCGAGGGGCTTGAGGAAACGCACTTTGGCGTGTCGATCGCCGATCCCTATCGCTGGCTCGAAAATGACGTGCGCTCTGATCCGGCAGTCGCCGATTGGGTCAAGGCCCAGAACGCGGCCAGTAGCGCTTATCTGGACGGTCTGCCGGCGCGGCAATGGTTTCGCGAGCGCATCACCCAACTGTCGAATTTCGAGCGGTACAGCCTGCCGCAGAAGGCGGGCGGGCGCTATTTCTTCACCCGCAACAGTGGCCTCATGAACCAGCCGCAGTTGTTGGTGCGCGACCTGCATGGCGGGGCCGATGGCGGGCGTGATCGCCTGTTGCTCGACCCCAATCACTGGAGCGCGGACGGCGCAACGGCGCTCGATGGCTGGGAGCCATCGCATGACGGGCGGCGGCTGCTATATAGCGTGCAGGAGGCGGGGAGCGACTGGCGCGTTCTGCGGGTCATCGATGTGGCTTCGGCGCGGCCCCTGGCTGATGAAATCCGCTGGGTGAAGGAATCGGGCCTGGCCTGGGTGGGCAATTCCGGCTTCCTCTATTCCCGCTTTCCCGAGCCGGCCAAGGGGCAGGCTTTCCAGGATCGCAACTATAATCACGCCGTCTGGTATCACCGCATAGGTACGCCGCAGAGCGCCGACGAACTGGTTTATGCCACGCCCGCGCACCCGGAGTACAACCATTACGCCGAAGTGACCGGCGACGGGCGCTATGCGGTCATCACCTCGGCCATCGGCACCGACGCGCGCTATGAAGTGCATGTGATCGACCTGATGCACCGCCACGGACAGTGGCCGGTGCAGGCGCTGGTCACCGGGTTTGGCAACGACTGGCGTCTGGTCGACAGCATAGGCACGCGGCTGTGGTTCGTGACGAACTGGCAGGCGGCCCGCCGGCGACTGGTCATGGTCGATCTGGGCGCGACCGATCGGCAGTGGCGCGAAGTGGTGCCCGAGGGCAAGGCCACGCTCGAGCAGGCAACGATCATTGGCGACCGGCTGGTGCTTACGCTGCTGCAGGACGCTGTCAGCCGGGCGATGATCTTTCCGCTGCGTGGCGGCATGCCCGAAGAGCTGAGCCTGAACGGCATAGGCGCTGCCAGCGGCTTTCGCGGCCATGCAGGCGATCCCGAGACATTCTACAGCTTTGCCAGCTTCAACCAGCCGGCGTCGATTTATCGGCTGAACATCGCGACCGGGCAGAGCGAGGTGTTCGCGCAGCCGAAGCTCAATTTCCGCCCCGACGACTTTTTGGTCGAGCAGCATTTCTACACGTCAAAGGACGGCACGCGCATTCCCATGTTCGTGGTCCGCGCGCGTGAGGCGGCGCAAAAGCATCAGGCCTTGCCCACGCTGCTCTATGGCTACGGCGGCTTTGA
>DATMUT010000722.1:0-4120 GCA_035563755.1 Novosphingobium sp. | reverse complement strand
CCGGAAGCCAACGCCTGCCGATTGCCGGGACCATTGACTGTGCCCGGTAGTCGGATACGATCTGTCATTCAGGCCGGGCCAAAACACAGGAGCGTGCGATGCAGTTGAACATCGTCATCACCAGCACCAGGCCAGGACGTGTTGGGCCAACAGTGGCTGACTGGTTCGCCAAGGCCGCTCGCGCGCACCTTTCTGGTCCTGATGCCGCCTTCGACGTGGTCGTGACCGATCTTGCCGAAATCGATCTGCCGCTGTTCGACGAGCCGCATCACCCACGCCTGCAGAAATACGAGAAAGAGCACACCAAGCGCTGGAGCGCGGCCGTTGCAGCCAGCGACGCGTTCGTGTTTGTGCTGCCCGAATATAATTTCACCGCGCCGCCCAGCTTCGTCAACGCCGTCGACTATCTGTTGATGGAGTGGCGCTACAAGCCGGCCGGTTTTGTCAGCTATGGCGGCATCTCGGGCGGCTTGCGCTCGACCCAGACGGCCAAGCTGCTGCTGGCTGGCCTGTCGGTCATGCCCATCCCCGAGCAGGTCATCATCCCCAACGTCTTTGCCCAGATCCACGAGGGCGTTTTTACCGCTAACGATGCCCAGAACCAGAGCGTGCAGATGATGGTCGACGAGCTGGCCCGCTGGGCTGGCGCGCTCGCGCCGCTACGTTCGACAGCGGGCGAATAATACGCTGCAACATATTGTATAAAAATAAAATTGCCAAAACACGCCAGACCCATGGCGGCGGAAACGAGGGCCTGTCGGGACATTCATGGCATTGATACATATTGCCATGAATTTTCACATTTTGCCGTTTGTGCATTGCAACAATTCGGGTCTATTGGCCCATCATCACCGCGTTTCAGACATTTCCCGAAGGTCCGCACCTTGCCCTTAAATCCCTCATCTCCGATGCGCCGCGCGCTCGCGCCGGCAGCCCTTTCCGCAACGCTTCTGGCGCCGGTCGCGCTGGCCTCGATGCTGGCTCTAGCCGGCTGCTCGGGCAAGCAGGCCGCCCCTGCCCAGCAACCGGCCGAGGTCGGCGTCGTGACACTCAAGACCGAGCCGGTCACGCTGAGCAACGAGCTGACCGGCCGCGTCACGGCGGTTAACACCGCCGATGTGCGCCCGCAGGTCGATGGCCTTATCCGCGACCGCCTGTTCGAAGAAGGCTCGATGGTTCGTGCCGGCCAGCCCTTGTACCAGATCGACCCGCGCCTGTACCGTGCCTCGCTGGGCACGGCACAGGCACAGCTCGAGAGCGCGCAGGCAACGCTGGCCAATGCCGACGCCAAGCTCAAGCGCTACCAGTCGCTGAGCGACCCCACCGCGGTCAGCCGGCAGGACCTGGACGATACGCTGGCAACCTCGCGCACGTCCAAGGCCAGCGTGCACCAGTATCAGGCCTCGGTCCAGACGGCCAAGGTCAACCTGGAATATACCCGCGTGCTGGCGCCCATCACCGGGCGCATCGGCCGCTCGGCCTATACCAAGGGCGCGCTGGTTTCGGCCTCGCAGTCGGCGGCGCTGGCCACGATCCAGCAGCTTGATCCCATCTATGTCGACATCACGCAAAGCTCGGCCGACCTGCTGCGCCTGCGCATGGCGCTGGCCAAGGGCAGCATCATGCCCACCAACGCCAAGGTCAGCCTGAAGCTGGAAGACGGCACGCCCTATCCGCTGCAAGGCTCGGTCGAATTCAGCGAGGTGAACGTGGACGCCAACGCGGGCACCGTCACGCTGCGCGCCAAGTTCCCCAACCCGCACAACCTGCTGCTGCCCGGCATGTTCGTGAGCGTAGCCACCCCGCAGGCGACCATGCCCAACGGCATTCTGGCCCCTCAGCAGGGCGTGACCCGCGACCCGCGCGGCAATGCGACCGCCCTGGTGGTCGACGCACACAACAAGGTGGTGCTGCGCCAGATCACGGTCGACAAGGTGATCGGCACGAGCTGGCTGGTCAGCAAGGGCCTGTCGGCAGGCGACCGCCTGATCGTCGAGGGTGCCGACAA
Organism: Novosphingobium sp.; assembly: GCA_035563755.1. GTDB lineage: Bacteria > Pseudomonadota > Alphaproteobacteria > Sphingomonadales > Sphingomonadaceae > Novosphingobium. Next base: position 2,112 of record DATMUT010000722.1, on the reverse strand, counting down.
GGTGCAGCCGGGCGCCACCGTGCGCCCCGTGGCGGCCAATCTGGACAAATAAGATGGGCATCAGCAAGTTTTTCGTCGACCGGCCCATCTTCGCATGGGTCGTGGCGATCGCCATCATGTTGGCCGGCATAGGTTCGATCCTGTCGCTGCCAATCGCGCAATATCCCGACGTGGCCCCGCCGGGCGTCACGGTTACGGCCAGCTATCCGGGCGCCAACGCGGCCACGCTCGATTCCTCGGTCACGCAGGTGCTCGAGCAGCAGCTGACCGGCATCGACCACATGTCCTACTTCTCGTCGAGTTCGGACAGTTCGGGCAACGCCACCGTTACCGCCACCTTCGAGAAGGGCACCGACCCTGACATCGCTCAGGTGCAGGTGCAGAACAAGGTGAACCAGGGCCTCTCTCGCCTGCCCACGCAGGTGCAGCAGCAGGGCCTGACCGTCACCAAGTCGAACTCCGACTTCCTGCTTGTCGTCGTGCTGTATGACGAGAGCAACCGCTCGAACGATGCTGACGTTGCCGACTATCTGGTCTCGAAAATGCAGGACCAGATCGCGCGCATCAACGGCGTGGGCCAGTTCCGCGTATTTGGCGGCCAGTATGCCATGCGCATCTGGCTCGACCCCACGCGCCTTGCGGCCCGCCAGCTGATGCCTTCCGACGTTGAAACCGCCGTGCAGGCGCAGAACGTCGACCTGTCGGCCGGCCAGCTAGGCGCGCGGCCAAGCGTGCCCGGGCAGATGCTGAACGCGGTGGTCATGGCCAAGTCGCGCCTGCAAACGCCCGAGCAGTTCGCCAACATCGTCGTCAAGACGCTGACTGATGGCTCGGTCGTGCGGCTCAAGGATGTGGCCCGCGTCGAGCTGGGTCAGGAAACCTATGTGATGTCGGCGCGCCTGAACGGGCACCCGGCAGCGGGCATGGCCCTGCAACTGGCGCCCGGCGCCGACGCGCTGAAAACCGCCGAGGCGGTGAAGAAGCGCGTGGCCGAAATGCAGGCCCAGATGCCGCATGGCTACAAGGTCGCCTACGCCCGCGACTCCACCGACTTCGTGAAGCTCTCGGTGTCGGAAGTGGTCGAGACGCTGGTGATCGCCATCGTGCTGGTCGTGGTGGTGATGTATGTGTTCCTGCAAAGCTGGCGCGCGACACTGGTGCCTGCCATTGCCGTGCCGGTGGTGCTGCTGGGCACCTTCGGCATCCTCAACCTGTTCGGCTATTCGATCAACACGCTCACCCTGTTCGGCATGGTGCTGGCTATCGGCCTGCTGGTCGACGATGCCATCGTCGTGGTCGAGAATGTCGAGCGCATCATGAGCGAGGAAGGGCTCGACCCAAGAGCGGCGACGATCAAGTCGATGGACGAGATCGGTTCGGCGCTGGTGGGTATCGCGCTGGTGCTCTCGGCGGTGCTGCTGCCCATGGCCTTCTTCGGCGGGTCGACGGGTGTGATCTATCGCCAGTTCTCGATCACCATTGTTGCCGCGATGGTGCTCTCGGTGGTGGTGGCGCTGGTGCTCTCGCCGGCACTGTGCGCCTCGATCCTGAAGGCGGGCGATGATCCGCATTCGCACAAAACCGGTTGGGCCGGTCGGTTCAACCAGTGGTTCGACAACATGACCGAGCGCTACGTCGACAAGACGGGCCAGATTGTTGCGCGCCGCGGCCTGCACTTCCTGGTGTTTGGCGGGATCGTGGCGGCCATGGTGCTGTTGTTTGTGCGGCTCCCCACCAGCTACCTGCCGCTCGAGGATCAGGGCGAGTCGATGGTGCTCTTCACCCTGCCGGCGGGCGCCACCGATGCCCGCTCGAACAAGGTGCGCGAGGAGATCAGCGCCTATTTCCGCCAGCATGAAGCCAAGAACGTTGCGCGCGTGATGGCGCTGACCGGCTTCTCGTTCATGGGTTCGGGGCAGAACACGGGCATGGCCTTTGTGGCGCTGGCCCCGTGGGATGATCGCAAGGGTTCGGAAAACAGCTCGACCGGCATTGTCGAGCGGGCGTTCAAGTTCTTCCACAGCCTGCGCGATGCCAGCGTCATTCCGATGAACCCGCCGGCCATTTCGGGCCTCGGGCAGTCGAACGGCTTTACCTTCGAGCTGCTCAATT
>DATMUT010000721.1:0-2595 GCA_035563755.1 Novosphingobium sp. | reverse complement strand
GATGCCGCAATAAAACCCGCACATGGCGGTCCGGGCCTGCGCGCCCGGCCTGCCGCGTGCCTTGAAGCGCCGCGGTTGCGGTGCTAGCGCAATCCGGCGGTGGCCCCATATGCGGGCCGCCGCCGTTTGTTTCCTGTACGCAAGGGTTTTTGCACATGTCGGTCGATACCGCCACAGTGGCCAAGATCGCGTCCCTGTCCCGGCTCAAGGTGAGCGCGGATGAGGCGGCGGCGATGGTCCCCGAACTCAACGGCATCCTGGCCTGGGTCGAGCAATTGGCCGAGGTGGATGTGACCGGCATCGAGCCGATGACCGCCGTGATCCCCAACCAGCTGCGCCTGCGCGAGGATGTGGTGAACGCCGACCCGCTGACGGGCGGCGGCATTCGTGATGCGGTGCTGGCCAATGCGCCGGCGGCCGAACATGGCTTCTTTGGCGTGCCCAAGGTGATCGAATAATGAGCGAACTGACTGATCTGACGCTGGCCGGCATCCGCAATGGCGTGGCCGGTGGCGATTTCACCGCGGTCGAGGTGGCCGAGGCGTTCAACGCGGCGGTGGCCGGGGCGCAGGAGGCGCTCAACGCCTTTATCGTGGCCACGCCCGAGGCGGCGGTTGCCGCTGCGCAAAAGGTCGACGCCGACCGCGCCGCCGGGCGCGAACTGGGCAAGATGGCCGGCGTGCCCATCGGCATGAAGGACCTGTTCGCCACCAAGGGCGTGCAGACTTCGGCGGCCAGCAAGATCCTGGAAGGGTTCACGCCGCAGTACGAATCGACCGTTTCGCAGAAGCTGTGGGACGCAGGCGCGGGCCTGCTGGGCAAGCTCAACCTCGACCAGTTCGCCATGGGCTCCTCGAACGAGAGCAGCGCCTTTGGCCATGTGACCAGCCCCTGGCGGCGCAAGGGCGATACGGCGGCGCTGGCGCCGGGCGGCTCGTCGGGCGGTTCCTCGGCGGCGGTGGCGGCGCGTATCGTGCCGGCGGCCACCGGCACCGACACGGGCGGCTCGATCCGCCAGCCTGCGGCTTTTACCGGCATTTCGGGCATCAAGCCGACCTATGGCCGCTGCTCGCGCTGGGGCATCGTGGCGTTTGCCTCCTCGCTCGATCAGGCAGGCCCGATGGCTCGCACGGTCGAGGACTGCGCGATCATGCTGGAAGCGATGGCCGGTTTCGACCCCAAGGACGCGACCAGCCTGGACATGCCGGTGCCGGAATGGACCGCGCAGCTTTCGGGCGATCTGCGGGGCAAGAAGGTGGGCATTCCGCGCGAATACCGCATCGAGGGCCTGAACCCTGACGTTGCCAAGGCGTGGGACGAGGGCATCGCCTGGCTGAAGGAAGCCGGCGCCGAGGTGGTGGACATCAGCCTGCCGCACACGAAATACGCGCTGGCCACCTACTACATCATCGCTCCGGCCGAGGCTTCCTCGAACCTGGCGCGCTATGATGGCGTGCGTTACGGCCTGCGCGACCTGCCCGATGGCGCGAATTTGCAGGAAATGTATGCCGCCACCCGCGCCGCGGGCTTTGGCGTCGAGGTCAAGCGCCGCATCATGATCGGCACCTATGTGCTTTCGGCCGGCTTCTACGACGCCTATTACACGCAGGCGCAGAAGGTGCGCACGCTGATCTCGCGCGACTTCATGAACGCGTTTGAAGTGTGCGACGTGATCCTGGCGCCGACCGCCCCGACGCCCGCGTTTGCGCTGGGCGAGAAGAGCAATCCGCTCGACATGTATCTGGGCGATGTGTTCTCGGTGCCGGCCAGCCTTGCGGGCCTGCCTGCGATGAGCGTGCCGGCCGGACTGAGCAGCGAGGGCCTGCCCCTGGGCCTGCAGATCATCGGCCGCCCGTTCGACGAGCAGGGCGTGCTGGACGCCGGCCTTGCCATCGAGGCGCGCGCGCAGTTCTCGGCAAAGCCGGAGAAGTGGTGGTAATATGAACAACGTTCCCGAAACGGGTGTGACCAGCACCTATCGCATCCACGGCGCCACCGGTGAATGGGAGGTCGTGATCGGCCTTGAAGTTCACGCGCAGGTGTCCTCGAACGCCAAGCTGTTCTCGGGCAGCGCCACGGCCTTTGGCGCCGAGCCGAACAGCCAGGTCAGCCTGGTCGACGCGGCCATGCCCGGCATGTTGCCCGTGCCCAATATGGAGTGCATCCGCCAGGCGGTGCGTACCGGCATGGCGATCGACGCGCAGATCAACAAGTGGAGCCGGTTCGACCGCAAGAACTACTTCTACGCCGATCTGCCGCAGGGCTATCAGATCAGCCAGCTTTACCACCCGCTGGTGGGCGAGGGCGCGATCGAGATCAGCCTGGACGACAAGAACCCGGAAGCCGCCACCAAGACCATTGGCGTCGAGCGCATCCATGTCGAGCAGGACGCCGGCAAGCTGATGCACGACCAGCATCCGACCATGTCCTATGTCGACCTGAACCGCTCGGGCGTGGCGCTGATGGAGATCGTCAGCCGCCCCGACATGCGTTCGCCGGCCGAGGCGGGGGCTTACCTGTCCAAGCTGCGCACGATCCTGCGCTATGTCGGTTCGTGCGACGGCAATATGGATCAGGGCAGCATGCGCGCCGACG
>DATMUT010000720.1:0-2791 GCA_035563755.1 Novosphingobium sp. | reverse complement strand
CCCAGTCCGTCACCGGCGGGTCGGGGTTCTCCATCGCCTCGACCTCCTGCTGGAAGCCGCGCATGATGCGGGCGATATAGGCAGCGGTGGCCTCGGCCCTTTCAGCGCCAGCCAGGCGATCGGGCGCATAGGCCTCGATGTCCTCGCGCTCGAGCTTGCCGCCCTGTTCGAGCAGGCGCTCGACCGTGTCGAGCCGCTCGCGCGTGGCCGACAGTTCGGCAGCCAGCGCCAGCGTCAGCGAGGTCAGCCGGTCAACCGCCGTGTCCTCGAAGAACAGCGGGCGGCCACCCTTGGCGCGCGCGCCGCTGCGGGCGATCCAGTCAATATTCTCGGTCATCGGGCCATCTCCCCGGCGTGAGCAGCACTTTGGGCAGCGGGCGCCTTCCACGCGCCATAGGCGTTCCAGATGGCCGCGCGGCCATAGTCCTCCTGCGCGCCGTCGGGCGATGGCGGGAAGATTTCCGGGTCAGCCACCGCGCGCACGCCCACGGTGAACTGGTCCTCAAGGGCAAAGCCGGCGCTGGCCATCTCGGCCTTGAGGTCCAGCCCGTGCATGGCCGACCAGAATGGCTCGTTGTTGTTATAGGCGTCCCAGTCGCGCATGAACTGCTCGAACAGGGGCATGTCGGGGCCGTATTGGGGCTGCTCGACATGCAGGATCAGGCCGCCGGGCTTGAGCACCCGGTGCGCCTCGGCCAGAATGCGCGGCATGGCCTCGGCCGACAGTTCGTGCAGGAACATGGTCGTCTGCACCCAGTCGAAATGGCCATCGGGGAAGCGCGAGAGGTCCTCGCCGCTGCATTGCACGAAGGCGATGTTCTTGACACCAAGGCTGGCCGCCCGCGCCGCGCCATAGCGCAGCGAGGCCGCCGCCGTGTCGATGGCGGTCACGGTTGCCTTTGGAAACCCTTGCGCGATGGGCACCGCATTGTGGCCCACGGTGCAGCCGATATCGAGCACCCGCGCCGGTTGCCAATCGGGCCGGTTCGCCTTGATCCAGGCAACCACCGCCTGCCCGCCGCCATCGTTGAGCCGCCCCAGCGCGCCGCCGGTGGTGGCAAACAGGCCCACGTCGTAATTGGCGCCCACGGTCACATCATCGGGCCGCTCGCCGCCGTGATAGCCGCCGGGCTGGCAGTGAATGTCGACGCAGGTAGCATAGATCGGCTGCTCGACCGTGGGGTCAAGCTGGAGCAGGCCGGAATGCTCGTTGAACTGGCGGGCCATCGCGTCCAGCTCATCGAGCTGGCGCAGCACGCACTGGCGCCCGTTCTGCTGGCGCATTTCCATGCTGTTGCGCTTGAGCGCGGACCACATGCGATGGAACGGGTCCTCGTTCATCGCCACGCGGATTTCCTCGCGGCTTTCGGGCGGGCGGCCATGCACGGCGGCAAAGGCGGGCAGCACGCGGCTCTCGTAGGCCAGCGCGTTGCCGCGGCCCAGCGTGCCCGAAATGTAGCGGTTGAACAGGGTGAGGAAGTTGAACCGCGCGGCCTCGTCGTGGAGGGTTCGGGCCATCATCGGATGGCGGGTGAGCGCGGTATAGGGTGGTGGCAGGTTGGATCGCATGATGGTTCTCCAGTCCCGGGCGGGGGCGCTTGGGTGTCGCGCGCTTGCTGTCCCGCCGATTGCCGCTTGTGCGGCAGACTTTCTCCCCACCATGAGTGGACCCTACTGATCGTTGACTTGGGTCAATCCTTTATCAATTTCATCACAAACATATCAAATCAGTTTATCACATCCGCCAGGCGGATACTTTCAGGCTCAGAACTCGGCCAGCAGGCGTCCCACCCCTTCCACCTTGTCCTCGATCCCGCAGGCGCGCAGGCCGTGCCAATAGGTCGCGGTGTTGATCGCGATCACCGGCTTGGACAGCTTGTTCTCGTATTCCACGGCCAGGTCGACCATCGACAGGTTGGTGCCAACCTGCACGATCGCATCGACATCATCGCCGTCCAACTCGTCCAGAACCGGGCGCAGCTGGTCGGGCGTCACCTTGGCGATGTCGGTCCAGCGCTTGCATTCCAGCGGCTTGTCGCGCTTCACCTCAAAGCCCGATTCCTCGAGGAAACGGCGCACCTCGGCGTTGGCCACCGGGTAGTAGGGCGAAACGAAGCTGACGGTCTTGACCCCGCCATAGGCTTTCAGCGCGGCAGCTACGCTTTCGGCGCCCGTGCTGGCGCCAACGCCGGCCACGGCCTCGACATTGGCCTTCCACTTGCGGCTGCCCTCGACGCCGCCGTAAAAGGTGACCGCCGACATGCCCAGCACCAGATAGTCGGGCTTGCAGGTAATCACCGAACGCACCGCATCGAGCGTGGCATCCGAAATCGCCTGCGTGCCCACGAGGAAATCCTCGTTCGACAGCGCCAGCGGGTCCTCCACATAGATGCGGCTCATGTGGTTGGTCACGCCAACCGGCCGCATCCGCTCCATGTCGGGCTGCACCGTAGTGTTCGTCGAGGGGGCAATCACCCCCATCAACTTGCGCCAGCCCAATACGTCACCCATCGCTTTTACTCCTTGCTGGGGGTGGACAAATTGCGGGATGGCCGGTCAGGCGACGGCGGCGGCCTGCGACAGGCTCTCGTACATCGCCTGGCGCAGCAGGTACGAGCGACGCTTCTCGTCGTCGGCCTTGATCGCCAGCATCGCCTCGCGGCGGCGGCGGTGCGCCTCATCGGAACCGCCCTTGATGTAGGCCATGTTCTCGATCGTCTGGTTCTGCGTGAAGGTGTGCGTCACGGTGCGGCGCTGGCGGTCGTAGGCCTCCATGGCGCTGGCATGGTCG
>DATMUT010000719.1:0-2515 GCA_035563755.1 Novosphingobium sp. | reverse complement strand
ATGCCTGACCTGTGCGCGGGCGCTCTGGTGCCCGCCGTAACTTCGCGCGTGGGGGTTATTCCGCCCACTCGAACATGATCGTTGCCAATGGCGGCAATGTGACAAGCGCCGCGCCATAGGCGGCGTGAATTTCGCCCAGATTGCCCATGCCGGTGCCGCCATACTGCGCCGCATCGCTGTTCAGCACTTCCTGCCAGCGGCCATCGCGCGGCAGCGGCAGGCGGTAGTTGTGGCGCGGGGCGGGCGTCATGTTGCACACCACCACCACCGGCCGCGCATCATCGGCATAGCGCGCCCAGGCAAAGACCGAATTGTCCGCGTCCTCTGCCAGCAGCCAGCCAAAGCCCTCGCCCTCGCAATCGCGCGCGTGGAGCGCCGGCAGGTCGCGGTACAGGCGGTTGAGGTCGCGCACCAGATTGCGCACGCCCGCATGAGCCGGCGCGTCGAGCAGCTCCCAGTCCAGGCTGCGCGCCTCGCTCCATTCGCGGCGCTGGGCAAACTCCTGCCCCATGAACAGCAGCTTTTTGCCCGGATAGCCCCACATCAGCCCATAGAACGCGCGCAGATTGGCGAATTTCTGCCAATCATCGCCCGCCATCTTGGTCAGCAGGCTGCCCTTGCCGTGGACCACCTCGTCATGGCTGATCGCCAGCACGAAATTCTCGGAAAAGGCATACATCAGGCCGAAGGTGATGTCGTTGTGGTGATAGCGCCGATGCACCGGGTCGCGCGCCATATAGCGCAGCGTGTCGTGCATGAAGCCCATGTTCCACTTGAAGCCGAAGCCCAGCGCCGTGGCGCGCCCATCGGTGTCATAGGCCGGCTGGGTCACGCCGGGCCAGGCGGTCGATTCCTCGGCCACCGTCAGGAAACCGGCGTGGCTGCCATAGACCGCGCGGTTCATCGCCCGCAAAAAGTCCACCGCTTCCCAGTTCTCGCGCCCGCCTGCCTCGTTAGGCACCCATTCGCCGTCCTGGCGGCTGTAGTCGCGGTACAGCATCGAGGCCACCGCATCGACGCGCAAACCGTCGACATGATAGCGCTCGGCCCAGAACAGGGCGTTGTTGAGCAGGAAGCTGGCCACTTCGCGGCGGCCAAAATTGTAGATGGCGGTGTTCCAGTCAGGATGAAAACCCTGCCGCGGGTCGTCATGCTCATACAGCGCGGTGCCGTCAAAACGGGCCAGCCCGTGCGCGTCGGTGGGGAAATGCGCCGGCACCCAGTCGATCAGCACGCCAACGCCCGCCCGGTGCGCCCCGTCGACAAAGCGCGCAAACCCCGCCGCATCGCCAAACCGGGCCGAGGGGGCATAAAGGCCGGTGGTCTGGTATCCCCAGCTGGGGTCGAAGGGGTGCTCGGAAACGGGCAGGAATTCGATATGAGTAAAGCCCATGTCGACGACATAGGGGATCAGCCGCTCGGCCATCAGATCCCAGTCGAGGAACCAGCCGTTCTCGTCGCGCTGCCACGATCCGGGGTGCACCTCGTAGATCGAGATCGGCACCCGGCGCGGGTCAAGGCTGGCCCAATGCGCGCGGTGGTCGGCATCGCCCCAGTCCATCTTGACCGGATGGGCGGTGATGCTGGCTGTCTTGGGGCGCAGTTCGCTGGCCAGGGCAAAGGGGTCGGCCTTGAGCGGCTGCACCGTGCCATCGGCGGCCACGATGCGGTACTTATAGGCCCGCCCTACGCCGATGTCGGGGATGAATATCTCCCACACGCCCGTGTCGGGGCGGAAGCGCATGGGGTGGCGCGCGCCGTCCCAGTCGTTGAAATCGCCCACCAGGCTGACCAGCCGCGCATTGGGCGCCCAGACGGCGAAATGCACGCCGCTTGCGCCCTCATGCTCGATCAGATGCGCGCCCAGCTTGTCGAACAGGCGGTGATGGGTGCCCTCGCCGATCAGGTAATCGTCGATCGGCCCCAGCACCGGGCCGAAGGAGTAGGGGTCGCTCACCCACCATTCGGCCCCATGCCCGCGCGCCCGGTATTTGACCGGGCCGGCCACCTCGCCCTTGGCAGGCGCTGCGATCTCGCCCTCGAACAGGCCGCGCGGGTCGGTGCATTCCAGCGCCCCCAGCTCTACCCCGCCCAGCGAGAAGGCGACCGCCTCCTGCGCGCCGGGCAGGATCACGCGGGCAAAGCGCCCCTGTGGCCCCTGATGCACGCCCAGCAGCGAGAACGGGTCGGCATGGGTGCCGTCAAGCAGTGCGACAAGGGCCGAAGCAGGCGGTTTCACTCAGACTCCCCAAATGTCCTTGGCGTATTCGCCAATGGTGCGGTCGGAACTGAACCAGCCGACATTGGCAATGTTGCGAATGGCCGAAGCGCGCCAGCGCGCCTGATCGAGCCATCGCGCATCGACATCGCGCTGGGCGGCGGCATAGGCATCGAAATCGGCCGCGACCAGGAACCAGTCGTGGTCGTACAGGCCGCCCATCAGCCCCTTGTAGCGGTCGGGATCGTCGTGGCTGAACACGCCCGAGGCGATGGCATTGACCGCCTGGCGCAGCTC
>DATMUT010000718.1:0-7391 GCA_035563755.1 Novosphingobium sp. | reverse complement strand
ATCGATGGCTGGCTGCGCGGATCGAAGGCGAAGCTGACGATGGACCGGGTGAGCTACATGTCGCACCCCGACTGGGTGGTGAGCGAGGAGGCGCGCGTGCCGGCAAGCCTGTGGCAGCCCCGCATTGGCACCGAGGGCGGGCTGGTGGGCACGGCCGAGTGGTACAGGCGCGAGGGCTGGTTCTGACCACCCCCGTGCACTGACACGCAAAAGGGCGCCAGAGGCAATCTCTGGCGCCCTTTCCTGTGGGTCAGAAGGCCGGTTCGTAGCCCGGCGGCAACTCGTCCGGGCCGCTGCTGGGGATCACGCTGCTCACGTCACTGGCAGCGCCTGGCACGTGAATGCCGCATTCGGTCTTGTCCCAGCCGCGCCAGCGGCCAGAGCGCGGGTCTTCGCCGGGCGCGACCTTGCTGGTGCAGGGCGCGCAGCCGATCGAAGGATAGCCCTGCGCCACCAGCGGATGCGCGGGCAGGTCATGCTCGGCAAACCAGGCGGCGATGCGCGCTGCGTCCCAGTCGATCAGCGGATTGACCTTGAGGCGGCCGGCCGCATCGCTGCGGTCGAGCTCGAAGCGGGGCAGGCCGGCGCGGGTGGCCGCCTGGAACCCCTTGCGCCCCGTGATCGAGGCGTCGTACTCGGCCAGCGCCTTGGCCAGCGGCACCACCTTGCGGATCTCGCAGCAGCCGTCGGGGTCGTAGGACCAGCGCAGGCCCGCCTCGTCGCGCTTGGCCAGCACCGCTTCGTCGGGCACCAGGTTGACGATATTGGTCAGCCCCAGCCGATCGGCCAGCAGGTCGCGATAGGCCAGCGTTTCCGGAAAATGCTTGCCGGTGTCGAGAAACAACACCGGCGTATCGGGGGCAATGCCGGCCACCAGGTGCAGCAGCACGGCGCTTTCGGCGCCAAAGCTGCTGACCATGGTAACGCGTCCGGCAACGCCATCAAGCAACACCGCGCGCAGCAGCGCTTCGGTGTCGGCCTCGGCAAAGGTGCGGTTGAGCCGCGCCGCATCGCCCTCGTCAAACACCGCGCCGGTATCGATCCGGTCGATGATGCGCCCGCTGGGGTGGTCCTCCTTGCGGGCCTTTGCCTCGGCCATGATGCTCACTTCCCGTGCCGCAGGGCCCAGATGGGCTTACGGTTGTCGCCGGTGGCCTGATAGACCTGCGGCCACACGGCAAAGGCGGTCTCGGCCTCGGCCGGGTCCAGCTCGACCTCGGGCGCGATGGCGTCAAAGCCGCAGCGCTTGAGGTGCGAAAGCTGGTCGACGCCGATGTCGCCCACCGCGCGCAGTTCGCCCGCATAGCCCGCCTCGCGCAGGATGCGCGCCGAGGAATAGCCGCGCCCGTCGGTAAAGGCGGGGAAGTTCACCTCGACCAGCTTGAGGCGCTCGAGATGTGGCAGCAGGGCGCGGGCATCGTCGCCCGGCTCGATGCGCACGGCCGCCGCATTGGTCTGCTCGCCAAAGGCGTCGACCGTCACGGCCGGGTCTGCCACGACTTCATCGTCGCGGAAACGGAACTGCACCTCAACCATAGATCGCCTCCTTGAACGGGGCCATGCCGATACGGCGATACGTGTCGAGGAAACGCTCCTCGCCCTGCTTGTTGGCCAGATAGACGTCGGTGGCCTTCTCGACCGCGTCGACGATGCCGTCCTCGTTGAAACCGGGGCCGGTGATCTGGCCGAGCGAGGTGTCCGCGCCCTCGCAGCCGCCCAGCAGCAGCTGGTAGTTCTCGGTGCCCTTGCGGTCGACGCCCAGGATGCCGATGTGGCCGGCGTGGTGGTGGCCGCAGGCGTTGATGCAGCCCGAGATCTTCAGCTTGAGCTCGCCGATGGCATCGCTCTTGCCGGCATCGGCAAAGCGCTCCGAGATCTTCTGCGCGACCGGAATCGAGCGGGCGTTGGCCAGCGAGCAATAGTCGAGGCCGGGGCAGGCGATGATGTCGGTGATGGCATCAAGGTTTGCCGTTGCCAGATCGGCCGCCACCAGCGCCTGCCACAGGGCGAACAGGTCCGCCTTCTTCACATGCGGCAGCACGATGTTCTGCGTGTGCGTCACGCGCAGCTCGTCAAAGCTGTAGGCCAGCGCCAGATCGGCCATGGTGCGGATCTGGTCGGCGGTGGCATCGCCCGGAATGCCCGCAACACCCTCGCGGGGGAGCGGCTTCAGGCTGATGTTGACGATGGCGTAGCCGGCAGCCTTGTGCGGCGCGGTGTTGGCGCGCACCCAGCGGGCGAAATCGGCGTTCGACAGGTCGATCTCGTCAGAGGCGGCGGTGTTGAAGGCCGGGTCGGTGAAGTGCGCCTTGATGCGCTCCAGCTCGGCGATGGGCGGCTCGATGCCCTGCGTTTGCAGGTGAGCGAACTCTTCCTCGACCTGGCGGGCGTACTCGTCCTTGCCCAGCTCGTGGACCAGGATCTTGATGCGCGCCTTGTACTTGTTGTCGCGGCGGCCATAGCGGTTGTACACGCGCAGGCACGCCTCGGAATAGGTGATCAGCTGGTCGAGCGGCACGAAGTCGCGGATCAGCGGGGCGATCATGGGGGTGCGGCCCATGCCGCCGCCCACGTAGAACGCGCAGCCAATCTCGCCCGCTTCGTTCTTCACGATCTGGATGCCGATGTCGTGCAGGCGCATGGCCGCGCGGTCGGTGTCGCTGGCGATCACGCAGATCTTGAACTTGCGCGGCAGGGCCAGGAATTCGGGGTGGAAGCTCGACCACTGGCGCAGCAGCTCGGCATAGGGGCGCGGGTCGATCAACTCGTCGGGCGTGGCGCCGGCGTACTGGTCGGCGCTGATGTTGCGGATGCAGTTGCCCGAGGTCTGGATGGCGTGCATCTCGACGCTGGCCAGATCGGCCAGAATGTCGGGCGCGTCCTCCAGCTTGATCCAGTTGTACTGGATGTTCTGGCGGGTGGTGAAGTGGCCGTAGCCGCGGTCATACTTGTCGGCAATGTCGCCCAGCATGCGCATCTGCGCGGCCGAGAGCGTGCCATAGGGCACCGCCACGCGCAGCATGTAGGCGTGCAGCTGCAGGTACAGGCCGTTCTGCAGGCGCAGCGGGCGGAACTTGTCCTCGCTCAGCGTGCCTTCGAGGCGGCGGCGGGTCTGGTCGCGGAACTCGGCGACGCGGGCATCGACCATCTGCTGGTCGTATTGGTCATAGGCGTACATCAGATCACCCAGTTGCCGGCCTGCGGGTCGGCAGGCTTGAGGGAAAGGTCGAGGCGGACGGTGGGGCCAAGGGCGCGGATGCGGTCCTTGATGTGGGCCGGGCGCACGCCTTCAGCCTCGCGGGTGGCGTCGATGGCATAGGCGCTGACCACCCGGCGGGCGGCCTCCTCGCGGGCGATGATGTCGGCGGCGTGGTCGGCCACATCCACCGCATCGTTCACATGGAGGGACCAACCCTCGCCCGTCCACCAGGTGACGGCCCCTGTCTTCAGGTCATTCCCTGTCACGATCTTCACTGTTCAGCCTCCAGCGCCAGTTGGCGCAATTCTGTATCCTGTGCCGCGCGCGCGGTCACAGCGCCGATAACGATGATGGCGGGCGATTGCACGCGCTGCGTTGCAACCATTTCGCCAAGCCCTGCCAGAACCGATCGCAACACGCGCATTTCGGGGCGCGCGGCGTTTTCGACCACGGCCAGCGGTGTTTCGGGCGACAGGCCGTCGGCAATCAGCTTTTCGGCGATCTGCTCGGCGGTGGCCAGGCCCATGTAGATGACCAGCGTGCGGCCCGTGCCGGCAAGGCCGGCCCAGTTCTGCTCGCTCAAACCCTTGCACTGGCCCGAGACGAAGCTGACAACGCTTGCCGCATCGCGGTGGGTGAGGGGCAGCAGTGCCGCCGCGCCCCCGCCAATGGCCGCGCTGATGCCGGGCACCACCTCGACCGGAACGCCTGCGGCCTCGCAGGCTTCCACTTCCTCGCCGCCGCGGCCAAAGATGAACGGGTCGCCCCCCTTCAGGCGGATCACCTCGGCGCCGGCCAGCGCTTCGGCCACCAGCAGGGCGTTGATCTCGCCCTGCGGCATGGTGTGCCGGCTGCGCCGCTTGGCCACCGAAACCAGACGCGCCCCAGCAGGCGCCATCGCCAGAATGCGCGGGTCAACCAGCCCATCGTGGACGATCAGCCGCGCGCCCATCAGCAGGCGCGCCGCGCGCAGGGTCAACAGGTCAGGGTCGCCGGGGCCGGCGCCCACCAGCCAGACCTTGCCGGTCTGCTTGCCTGCGGTGGAGGGATTTGTGCGAATCATAATCGCTCCATGCGCATTCCCGCGCATATAGGCGAGCGAGATTGCCTTTGATGGCGCTAAGCTGACCTATCGGCGGGGTTGGCCGCAGGCAAGGGAGTGGCGGGTGCGGGGCCGTGGTCGGGCGTGGTCATCTGGCCTGCGGGCGCGATCACCTGTGCCGATTCGGGCAGCTGGCGAATGCGCACATCGCTTTGCGGGAAGGGGATTTCGATGCCATTGGCCACGAATGCCCGCCAGATGGCCTTGAGTACATCGGATTTGACCCGGCCCAGCCCGCCCTCGGGGTCGCCCACCGAAACCGAGATGGAAAAATTGATCGAGCTGGCGCCAAAATCGGTGAGCAGCACGGCAGGGCCTGGGCTGGCCAGCACCCGCTCGCACGAGCGCGCCGCCTCGAGCATCAGTTCCTCGGCCAGATCAAGGTCGGTGCCATAGGCCACGCCCACGGCCACGCGGGTGCGCACGTCGCGGGTCGAATAGGACCAGTTCTCGACCTGGCTGGTCATCAGGTTTTCGTTGGGAATCAGATATTCCACATTGTCGAGCGTGGCCACCGACACAGCGCGAATGCCAATCTTGCGCACCTGCCCCACCGTGCCATTGGCCCCGCCGTTGATGGCAATCACATCGCCCGGCTTGATCGAGCGATCCATCAGCAGGATGATGCCCGAGATGAGGTTGCCAAAGGTCTTTTGCAGGCCAAAACCGATGGCCAGACCAAACGCGCCCGAGAAAATCTTCAAAGCGGTGAGGTCGATGTTGAGAATGTCGATCCCGACCAGAATGGCCAGAATCCACACCGCGATCGACACGATCTTCTCGCCCAGCAATTGCTGCGCCGGGTCCAGGCTCGAGATATGGGCAAAGGTGCGCCGCGCGATCCGGCTGCCCAGTTGCGCCGAGAGGATGACCCCCACCAGCACCACGATCACCACCAGCAGGCCCCACAGGGACACATGGGTCTTGCCCACGTCGAAGCCGAAATCCTCCATCCAGCCGATAACCTGCGTGATGGAGGAGTGTCGCCCAAACAATTGCGAGGCGATCGGCGCGTGGGTGGTGATATTCATGCGCTGGCTACAGGCTCCGTTTCCACTGGCCAAGGGCGCGGTCAATGTCGGCAATCAGGTCGCCGGCATCTTCCAGCCCTATGGCCAGACGAACGCCGAAAACATCGCCCTGTTCCATGCCGGGCAGAGGCCATGTGCCCGCGGTGCGAATGCGCGCAGGGTCAACCGGGGTCGCCAGGCTCTCGAACCCGCCCCAGCTGTAGCCGATGCCGAACAGGCCCAGCGCGTCGATGAACGCATCGCGCGCGGCCCCGGTTCCGCCCCGGAAAACAAACGAGAACAGGCCGCAACCGCCGGTAAAGTCGCGCGCCCACACATCGTGGCCGGGCGATCCGGGCAGCATGGGGCACAGCACGCGCGCCACCTCGGGCCGGTCCTGTAGCCATTGCGCCAGCGCCAGCGCTGTGGCCGCCGTGCGCTCGAGCCGGATGCCCATGGTGCGCAGCCCGCGCAGCACCAGCGCGGCGTCATCGGGCGACACACAGGTGCCCAGCACCTGCGCGCGCTGGCGCAGGCGGGCGTACCATTCCTGCCCGGCCGAGGCGCTGCCCATCATCACGTCGCTATGGCCGCCCACATGCTTGGTCAGCGACATGAGCGTGATGTCGATCCCCATGGGCAGCGAAGCCAGCCCCAGCGGCCCGGCCCATGTGTTGTCGAGCACCGAGGTGATGCCATGCGTGCGGCACAGGTCGGCCAGCGCGCGCACGTCCTGCACCTCCATGGTCAGGCTGCCGGGCGATTCGATCAGCATGGCGCGGGTGCGCGGGCACACCTTGGCCGCGGCATCGGCCAGGTCGGTCGAATCGAACCAGCGCGTCTCGATGCCATAATCGGCCAGAAAACCCCGCGCGAAGACCCGGCTCGGCTCATAGGCATTGTCGGTCATCAGCAGCACGTCGCCCGGTTTTAGCACCGTCAGCAACACGCCCGTAATGGCCGCCACCCCGCTGGGGTACAGCACCGTGCCGGCCGCGCCCGGCTCGATCTGGGTCAGCGCTTCGGCCAGCGCCCATTGCGTGGGGGCGCCGCGCCGGCCGTAATAGAACCGCCCATCCTCGTTCCGGCCGGTTTCGGCGCGCAGGGCGGCCATGTCGGGGTACAGGTGCGTGCTGCCCCGCCATACCGGCGGGCTGACCACCGCCGAGGGATGGCTGGCGGTGCCGGTCCATTCCGGGCGGCGGCCCGCTGTTACCAGCCGGGTGCCGGGCCGGGCGTTATCGTCCGAATGTGCCATCTGTGTCCTGCTGTATGCTTCAGGCCGAGATCGAGGATTGGCCGGTGGCCTTGGGCGTGTCGGGGTCGGCGCCCCATTCGGCCCAGCTGCCGTCATACAGCGCCACGTCGTTCTTGCCGATAAGGTGCAGGCCAAAGGCCACGACGCAGGCGGTAATGCCACTGCCGCAACTGGTGATGACCGGGCGGGCAAGGTCGACGCCGGCGCCGGCAAAAGTGGCGCGCAGCTGTTCGGGCGTTTTGAACGTGCCGTCGGGCGCGTACATGCTGGCATAGGGCACGTTGATGGCGCCGGGAATATGGCCCGGAGACATGCCGGCGCGCGGTTCGGGCGCAGTGCCGGCAAAGCGGGCGGCCCCGCGCGCGTCGACCACCTGCTCCTGGCCGGTGCGCATGTTGGCCAGCACGGCCCCCTTGTCGCGCAGCCGCGCCACGTCCTGCCAAGCGGTGTAGTGGCGATGGCGCAACTGGCGCATCCCCTCTTCGACCGGGCGGCCCTCGGCCTTCCATTTGGTCAGGCCGCCATCCAGGATCGCCACGTTCTGCGCCCCGAACATCTTGAGCATGAACCACGCGCGCGCGGATGTTTTCACCGCGCTGTCGTCGTACAGCACGATGCGGCTGCCATCGCCAAGGCCCAGCGATTGCATGCGACTGGCGAATTTCTCGGGGCTGGGCATGGTATTCTCGACGCAGGCCTCAGGGTCGACCAGTTCGGCCAGATCCATGAACACCGCGCCGGGAATATGCCCGGCCTCATAGTCGACCCTCGCGTTGCGACCCGCGTCGGGCAAGTGGCTGCTGGCGTCGACGATGCGCAGAT
>DATMUT010000717.1:0-3819 GCA_035563755.1 Novosphingobium sp. | reverse complement strand
GAGCTGCGCGAGGACAACAAGACGCTGGTAACGGCCCTGCGCGAGGTGAAGGCCGCCGCCACCGCCGCCGGCGACAACGCCACCGAAGGCGCCGCCGACGACTGGACCGACCAGGCCGAAACCCGCGTGTGGTTCCTCTCCTCGCTGCTGCGCTAAAGGCAAGCGCATAGCAATTCGCGCAGCAGCGCTGGCCCGGCGCGGCTTTTGCCGGCGGGCCAGCGCTGCTATGCCCTCGCGCATGGCCGACATCATCCTCAAACCGGGCGCCTCTGACGCCGACATCGCCCTGTGGCTTGCCCAAACGCTGGGCGCTGCCCTTGCCGCCACCGATGGCCCCATTGCCATCACCATTCCGGGCGGGTCGACACCCTTTCCCATCCTTGCCGCACTGACCGATCTGGGCACGCCGCTCGACTGGAGCCGGATCGTGGTGTGGCCCGGCGATGACCGCATCGTGCCCGAGGACCACCCGGCCAGCAATGTGGGCCGCATCCGCGCCGCGCTCGAACCGCTGGGCGCGCAGGTCGTGGCGCTGAGCGAGGGCGCAACGCCGCCTGCCTTTGCGCTGGCATGGCTGGGCATGGGCGGCGACGGGCATATTGCCTCGCTGTTCCCCAACACCGATCCGCAGGTAAACGCGCCCGCCCGCGTCGCCCGCCTCACCCCCGATCCGCTGCCGCCCGAGGCGCCTTTCGACCGGCTGACCATGACCATCCCGCAGCTGGTGAACAGCGCGGCCATGGTGTTCGTCATGCGCGGGGCCGACAAGCGCGCCGTGTTCGACGCGGCGGCGGCCGGGCAAAGCGACCTGCCCATCGCCCGCCTGCTGGGCGCGACGGGCTGCCCCGTCACCTGCTTCTGCTAAGGCGCGCGTGCTGATCCTCCTCGCGGAAAAAGCGCTGGGGCTGTTGCCGGCCCCGGCCCACCGCGCGGGGTTGCGCCTGGCCCATGCGCTGCGCAAGCGCTGGTGGCGCTGGCGCCGCCCGCAGGTCGAGGGGGTGCGCATCATTGCCGTGAACGATGCCGGCCATGTGCTGCTGGTGCGCCATTCCTATGGCCCGCCGGTGTGGATGCCGCCGGGCGGCGGCATCAAACCCGGCGAAGCGCCCGTGGCCTGCGCCCTGCGCGAAATGGCCGAGGAGATTGGCTGCACGCTGGCGCGGCCGCTGCAAGTCGACACGATACGCGACACGCTGCACGGGGCGGGCAATACGGTGCATGTGGTGGCGGGGCTTTGCGTTGGCGCGCCCGTGCCCGACATGCGCGAGATCGTGGCGGTGGGTTTCTTTGCGCCCGATGCGCTGCCTGCGCCGCTGGCCACGGGGCTGGCCGACCGCATGGCGGCATGGGCCAGCCTTGCCCCTCAGGGCGGCTCAGAATAGCGCCATTTGCGCTGTGTCGGATGGCTCGGGGGGCGGCGGCGCTGCCCCGGCAGGCTCGCCCTCGAGCGAGGAGAGCGTGAGGCCCATCAGCCGCACCGCTTGCGGCAGGGGCAGCATCTCGTCGAGCATGGCGCGGCCCAGCGCATGGAATTCGCCGGCATCGGCCACGGGCTGGGCCAGACTGCGCGCGCGGGTGCGCAGGGTAAAGTCGGTCAGCCGCAGCTTGAGCGTGACGGTGCGCCCCTTCACGCCGGCCTTGGCAATGTCGTCCCACACCATGTCGGCAATATTGGTCAGCGCCTCACGCAGGCCCGGCCCGGTCGAGATGTCGCGGTCGAAGGTGCGCTCGCCGCCCAGCGACTTGCGCGGACGGTTGGCGCGCACCGGGCGCAGGTCGATGCCGCGCGCCGCACGAAACAGATAGTCGGCCAAAGCACCGAAATGCTGGCGCAAAAAGGCAATGTCGTGCCCGCGCAGGTCGCCCCCGGTCACAATGCCCAGCGCGGCCATCTTCTCGGCCCCGCGCGGGCCAACGCCGTGGAAGCGGCGCACCGGCAGGCTCTCGACAAAGCGCGCGCCCTCGCCCGGGCGGATGACGCACAGGCCATCGGGCTTGTTCTGGTCGCTGGCGATCTTGGCCAGGAACTTGTTGTAGGACACGCCCGCGCTGGCGGTCAGGCCCGTTTCGGCACGGATATGCGCACGGATGAGCTGGGCGATGCGCGTCGCGCTGCCTATGCCCTGCAGGTCCTGCGTCACGTCCAGATACGCCTCGTCGAGCGAGAGCGGTTCGATATGCGGAGTGAACCGGGCAAAGATCGCGCGGATCTGGCGCGAGACGCCGCGATAGACCTCGAAACGCGGCGGGCAGAAAACCAGCTGCGGGCACAATCGCGCCGCCGTCACGCTGGGCATGGCCGAACGCACGCCATATTTGCGCGCCTCGTAACTGGCCGCGGCCACCACCCCGCGCAAGCGCGAGCCGCCCACCGCCAGCGGTTGGCCGCGCAGCGACGGGTCGTCGCGCTGCTCGACACTGGCAAAGAAGGCGTCCATGTCGACATGGATGATCTTGCGCAGGCCCGGCGCATCATCGTCGCCAGCAGATGGCGCAGGGGTGCGGGCGGGCGATTCCATGCCCGCAACCCTAGCGCCATCTGCCCGCCCGCACAGCCCCCACAGGGCCGGCTTTATCGGCCTTGCGCAAAACGCCTAGCGATGCGCCAGCGCCCGGTTGGCGATCATGGTGGCCATGCGCTCGCGCGCCGAAGCCTTGGCCTGCCGATAGCAGTGATCGAACCGGTTTTCGGCAAAGGTGCGGTCAGACGTATCGCGCAGGCCCGAGCAGACATTGCCCGCCGCCCGGTCGATCCGCCGGTCGAGCGTGGCCCGCCCGGCCGTCGTCGTCAGGTCCAGATCGGCAAAATGCACCTGTTCGAGCACAAGCTCTTCGCCCGGGCCAACGGCGGGCACCAGTTCGGCAGGCGCGGCATGGGCCTGCGCCACACAGGCCCCGGCCAGCCCCAGAGCCAGCGCGGAACGGACGAAAGGACGGAAATGATGATAAAACATAATGCAACTCCCCTGCTGCGGGTCGAAGCCGACGGGAAATGAAAAAGCCAACAAAGCGGCCCAATGCCCTGGAGTCGCCAGACATCTATAGCACAAAATATGCAAAGCTATAGAATGCCCGAAACAAAAAGGCCTGAGCTTATTTATTGATTACATTCATGTCAGCAAAATTCACAAGCAACGGAAAGTCCGCGCGATTTGAAAAATGCCGAACAAATTGCTTTTCCCTTTCGCTAATGTCGCACCGAACACCTGCACTGGCATTATCAAGGATCGTGCCAAACCCGCATCCGCCCGGTTTGCGGGCACTGCCGCCGCAGCGCGCAGCAAGGCATGGGCAAGAAATCCCAACATTTGGGAAATTTTGCCATGCATCCACCGCGCCCCACACCATACGCGCCAAACCAGCCGCCACCTTTCCTCTGCCATGCATACGATTATGGGCTAGCCAAGCGCCCCCCATCCCGCCATTACGACTGGCATGAGTCCTCCCCCTGCCGCCACACGCGCGCCCTCGCGACTGGGCGCGCGCGAATTTGTCGCGCTCATGGCTTTCCTTCAGGCGCTACAGGCGCTGGCCGTCGATTCGATGCTGCCGGCACTGGGCCGCATGTCGGCCGACCTGCACGTGAGCGACCCCAACGACCGCCAGCTGGTCGTGGGTATCTTCCTCATCTTTGGCGGGCTTGGCTGCCTGGTGCCCGGCACGCTGGCCGACCGCTATGGCCGCCGCCGCGTGCTGATGGCCTGCCTGGCCTGCTATCTGGCCTGCACGGCAGCCTGCGCGCTGGTCACCTCGTTCTGGCAATTGCTGGTCATGCGCGCGGTGCTGGGCTTTACCTGCGCGGGCCTTACGGTGCTGCCC
>DATMUT010000716.1:0-2337 GCA_035563755.1 Novosphingobium sp. | reverse complement strand
GCGGCTGAAGGGGCAAAGGGGGAACTGATAGAGCTGCCACATGGGGCGAAACTCTTGCCCAAGGGGGGGCGCCGCGTCCACCCGCATATTGCGGCAAATTCGGGCAATCGGTGGAAAAACCGGCCTTTCGGGCCGGGTTGTGCCGCGACGCGGTCAGGAACTGGCAGCGTCGTTGGCCAGCAGCAGGCTGTCGGCGCGGGCCAGCACCCACAGGCTGAGCCCCGCGTCGCGCGCGCGCGCGGCCGCCATCGAGGTGGGCAGCGACACCGTGACCAGCGTGGTCGCCCCTGCCTTCACCGCCTTCTCGACGATCTCGTAGCTGCACCTTGCGGTCGAGAGCAGGAAGCCGCCGGCCAGCGGCATGTCGGCCCGCGCCATCGCGCCGATCAGCTTGTCCATCGCATTGTGGCGGCCCACATCCTCGCGCGCGGCCAGAATGGCGCCGGTGGCATCGGCAAAGGCGGCGGCGTGGGCCGCGCCCGTGGCTGCGCCCAGCGGCTGGGAATCGCGCAGGGCATCGAGCGCGGCAAAAATGGCGCCGGGCGCAATCGCAACGTGGGGCGCCACCTGCGGCAGCGGCCTTGCAATCGCCTCGAGGTTCTCGATCCCGCACAGCCCACAAGAGCTTTCGGCCACCCTTGCGCGCACCCGTTCCGACAGGCGCTCGGCATCCAGCCCCTCAACCGTGATGCGCAGCACCCAGCCCTTGTCGGTTTGCGCGGGGGCAATGTCGCGCACTTGCGCTGCGCTGGCGATGATCCCTTCGGACAGGGCAAAGCCGGTGGCAAAGTCGGCCAGGTCGGCCGGCGTTGCCATCATCACCGCATAGGCAAGGCCATTGTATTCGAGCGCCACGGGCACTTCGGGCACCCAGGCGCGGACCACGGGCGCGCAGGTGCCATCGCGGCGGTGGCTGGTCCCGCCGCCCGGCGGCAGCCCAAGGGGCGCTTCGGGCGGCGGAACGGTCATGGCCTCAGCCTGCCTTGTAGAGCGCGCACAGCTTGTTGCCGTCGGGGTCGCGCAGATAGGCCAGATAGAGGTTCATCGCGGGGCGCAGGCCCGGCGGGTCCTCGCAAGGGGTGCCGCCATGCGCGACGCCGGCCGCGTGCCATGCGTTCACCTGCTCGGCATTGTCCATGCCAAAGCCCACCGTGCCGCCATTGGCAAAGCAGGCCGGCTCGCCGTTGAGCGGGCGCGAGACGATGAAGTTGGCGCCCTTGTGCGCGTAGATCAGGCGGCCCTTGACCGGGTCCTCGATGGCGGCCGGGCCGCCGATCGCGGCGAACAGCGCGTCATAGAACGCCTTTGACTTGGCCAGATCGTTCGATCCGACGAAAATATGGCTGAACATGGTGGGTTTCCCTTGGTTGAAAGCGGGGGCGGGTGAAGGTTTAAAGGCGGGGGCGTGTCAGAGGCGGGGGAGCGTGACCCCGCGCTGGCCCATGTATTTGCCCGCGCGGTCGGCATAGGACACCTCGCAAGGCTCGTTGCCCTTCAGGAACAGGAACTGGCAGGCGCCCTCGTTGGCGTAAATCTTGGCGGGCAGCGGGGTGGTGTTGGAAAACTCCAGCGTCACATGCCCCTCCCAGCCCGGCTCGAGCGGGGTGACATTCACGATGATGCCGCAGCGCGCATAGGTGCTCTTGCCAAGGCAGATGACCAGCACGTCGCGCGGCACGCGGAAATATTCGACCGTGCGGGCCAGCGCGAAAGAGTTGGGCGGGATGACGCAAACGGGCGTCTTGCGGTCGACAAAGCTGTTCGCCGCGAAATCCTTGGGGTCGACCACGGCGGAATCGACATTGGTGAAGATCTTGAACTCGTCGGCCACCCGCGCGTCATAGCCATACGAGGACAGGCCATAGGAAATGATGCCGTCGCCCGCATGGTCGCGCGTCTGGCGCTCCACAAAGGGTTCGATCATGCCGTGTTCGAGGGCCTGGGTGCGGATCCAGCGGTCGGAAAGAATAGACATGGGCCCGTCATGGCCGAAGGGGCCTGCCCATGGCAAGAGGGCAGCGGCCTTGCGCTGCCCCCGGGCGGCTCAGTCCTCGTTCACCTTGCGGTTCACGTCCGAGGCGGCCTTTTGCGTTTCGTTGGCGGCATGGTCGACCGCGCGGCTGCCCGCGCTCACCAGCGCCTTGCCGGCCGCCTCGACGCCGGTGCCGATGTGGTCGGCCGCCTGGCCCAGATCCTTGCCGGTCTGTTTCAGGTCGGCGCCGGCCCGGTCGATCTGGGCGTCGGCCTGCGCGCTGTGGGCTGCTTCCTGATCGGTTGGCTGGCCGCAGGCGGCCAATGGCACGGCCGCCAGCAGCACCAGCGTCAGGTGATAGGGGG
>DATMUT010000715.1:0-3641 GCA_035563755.1 Novosphingobium sp. | reverse complement strand
GGCGCCTCGGCGCGGCGGCGCGGCATCCAGTCGCTCGAGATTGGCCTGCGGGTGCTCGAAGTGGTGGCCGCGATGGAGGCGCCCGCCCCGCTGGGCCAGATCGCGCAGGCCTGCGCCATGCCCTCGCCCCAGGTGCACCGCTATCTGCAAAGCCTGATCAGCGCCGGTTTTGCCCGGCAGCAGGCCGATACGGGGCGCTATGAACTGGGCGCGGGCGCGCTGCAACTGGGGCTGGTGGCGCTCACGCGGGTCGATGCGTTCCATCTGGTCGACGCGATGTTGCCCGATTTCGTGCACCGCACCGGCCTGACGGTGCAGGTGGCCGCGCTGGCGCCGCAGGGGCCAACGATCGTGCGCTGGGCTATGGGGCGGCCGGCGGTGATGACCTCGTTCAGCGTGGGGTCGATCCTGCCGCTGGTGGGGTCGGCCACGGGGCGCGTGTTCCTGGCCTTTGCCGCGCCCAGCCAGACGGCGCCGCTGGTCGAGGCCGAGGTGGCGCAGGGGCTGGCCAAGGCGGCAGATGTCGAGGCGCTGCGCGCGCGCGTGACGGCGGCCGGCCGGGCCGATGTCGACGGGGTTATGCTGCCGGGCCTGTGCGCCAGTGCCTTTCCCATCTTCGACCTGCAGGGGCGCGCTGTGCTGACCGCAACGGCGGTGCGTCTGGCAGGCGGCGCAAGCGGCGCAAGCGGCGCGGGCGAAGAGGCGATCGTGGCGCTGGAGGAATTGTGCCGTGAAATCAGCCGCCGGCTGGGGTGGATGGGGGCTGGCAAAAAATAGGGTTAGCGCTAGACCTATTTCCTATTGGAAAATGCATTCACGAATGTATAACCGCGCGGCAAGATACGCGCGGCAGCGAGTCCGGCGCCATCGCCCGATGCGATGGCCCACCTGCATCGCCGCGCCCAACCGAGAGGAGAGGCGATGAGTCTGGGCGAGGAGCAGCGCGCGGCGCTGCAGGACCTCTATGGCCAAATGGACCCGCTGCATCTGGCCCCCCTGTGGGAGAGCCTGTCGCAGCTGGTGCGGCCCACCCCGCGCCCGGCGGTCGATGTGCACCGCTGGGAATATGCGCAGGTGCGCGATTATCTGATGCGCGCGGGCCAGCTGATCAGCGCCGAGCAGGCCGAGCGCCGCGTGCTGATCCTGGAAAACCCGGCCATGCGCGGGCAGGCGGCCATCACCAGCTCGCTCTACGCCGGGCTTCAGCTGATCCTGCCGGGCGAGATCGCCCCCTGCCACCGCCACTCGCAATGCGCGCTGCGCTTCGTGATGGAGGGCGAGGGCGCCTATACCTCGGTCGATGGCGAGAAGGCGGTGATGCGCCCCTTCGACCTGGTGCTGACCCCCAACTGGCAGTGGCACGACCACGGCAACGAAACCGACCAGCCGATGATCTGGCTCGATGGCCTCGACATTCCGATCGTGCGCCTGTTCGACGCCACTTTTGCCGAACATTATGACGGCAAGGTGTTCCCGCAAACCGCGCAGGCCGGCGTGTCGCAGGCGGTCTATGGCCGCAACCTGCGCCCCATTGCCGGTTCGGCCGCCGCGCAGCGCCCCGCCGGGCAGCCCTTGTTCCACTACCCCTATGCCGACTGGCGCGACGCGCTGGCCCGCATGGCCGCCATGGCCACCATCGACCCGCACCACGCCCATACGCTGGAGTTCCAGAACCCGGCCGATGGCGGTTCGATCATGCCCACCATTTCGGCGCAGGTCACGCTGGTGCCCGCCGGCTACGAAACCCGCCCCCGCCGCCAGAGTGCTGGCAGCGTGCTGGTTGTGGTCGAAGGGCAGGGCACCGCGCGCATTGCCGGACAGGACGTGGCGCTCAAGCCCCGCGACCTGGTGGTGGTGCCGGCATGGGCCGCACTTGAATTGCAAGCCTCGAGCGAGCTGGTTCTTTTCGCCTATAGCGACAAGGCCGCGCAGGCCCGTCTGGGGCTTTACAGGGAGAAAAGCGAGTGACCTTGGTTTTTGACGCCCCCGCGCCGGTTCTGGCGCCTGTTGCCGACGGCCGTTCCTATCCGGTGGGCCGCGTGTTCTGCATTGGCCGCAACTATGCCGCCCATGCCCGCGAAATGGGCAAGGACCCCACGCGCGAGGCGCCTTTCTTCTTCACCAAATGGGCCAGCACCGTGGTGCCCACCGGCACCACCATTGCCTATCCCAGCGAAACCTCGAACTTCCACTACGAGGCCGAGCTGGTGGTGGCCATTGGCAAGGGTGGCCGCAACATTGCCGAGGCCGACGCGCTGGACCATGTGTTCGGCTATGCCACGGGCTTGGACATGACGCGCCGCGACCTGCAGCTGGAAGCTCGCGACAAGGGCCGCCCCTGGGACACCGGCAAGAATGTCGAGCAGTCCTCGCCGCTGGGCCTGATCCACACGGTGGATGAAGTGGGCCACCTGCCCACGGGCCGCATTGCGCTTACCGTTGATGGCGAAGTCAAGCAGGACGCCGATCTGGCCGACCTCATCTGGTCGGTTGACGAGGTGATCGCCTATGTCTCGCGCTTCTATACGCTCGAGCCGGGCGACCTCATCTATACCGGCACGCCGGCTGGTGTTGGCGCGGTGCTGCCGGGCAATGTCGTGACGGTAACGGTTGCGGGCCTGAGCGACTGCACCGTGACCATCGGCGAGAAGGCGTAAGGCCCATGCGGCTGCACGGCTTCTTCCGCAGCTCGGCGTCCTACAGGTTGCGCATCGTGCTCAACCTGAAGGGGCTGCCTTATGAGGGTCTCTATTACAGCCTGCGCAAGGGCGAGCAGCGCAGCGAGGCCTATCTGGCGCTGAACCCGCAGGGGCTGGTGCCCGCGCTCGAGCTGGATGATGGCCAGCAGGCGCTGACGCAAAGCCTGGCGATCTGCGAGTACCTGGACGAGATGCACCCCGAGCCGGCGCTGCTGCCGGCCGAGCCGCTGGCGCGCCAGCGGGTGCGCGCCTTTGCCCAGGTCATCGCCTGCGACATCCACCCCATCCAGAACCTCAAGATCCTGAAACGCCTGAGCGCTCTGGGTCTGGGCGAGGAGCAGGTGAACCAGTGGGCCGCCACCGCCATCGAGGAAGGCTTTGACGCCTGCGAGGCGCTGCTGGCGGGCCAGGAAGGGCCGTTCTGCTTTGGTGCGGCGCCAACGCTGGCCGATGTGTGCCTGGTGCCGCAGTTGGCCAATGCGCGCCGTTTTGGCGTGGCGCTGCGCTGGCCGCGCCTGCAGGCGGCCGAGGCGGCGTGCCTGCAGCTCGACGCTTTTGCCAAGGCCGCGCCCGAGGTGCAGCCCGACGCGTTCTGAAACCGCGCGGCAGGGCAGCGGCCATGCGCCACCGCCCTGCCGCCGGCATCACAGCTTCGAGCGGATGCCGATCGACACCAGCCGCCCCAGCGTCGAGCCATTGGCATAGCCATTGCCCGAGTTGCGATAGGGGGGCGAGACGTCCGCCACATTGTTGATGTTGAGCGTGACGGTTGCCTTGCGCAGCAGGCCCAGCTTGGGCAACTCGTAGCCGATGTACAGGTCGATGGGGTCAAAGGCGGCCACGCGCGACTGGTACGGATCGCCGATGATGGGGTAGCCACCGCTGTGCGTGAGCGTGGCCCGCAAGGTGAGCGAGCGCACCTGCGCGCCAAGACTGGCGACG
>DATMUT010000714.1:0-2090 GCA_035563755.1 Novosphingobium sp. | reverse complement strand
CATCCCCGCCATTCCGGCCAAGCACTTGACCTGATTGGTCCATCTCGCCATCCCTGCCTTCACCACACGGACTCGCGAAGAAGGAACAGGATGTCTCGCTCTCCCTCCGGGTGGGCCGCTGGCCCTGTGCCTCCATCAGCGCCAGCCTGGCTGGCCTATGCGGCCCTGCTCGCCATTGGCTGCAATTTGCGCAGCCCGCTCACCGCTCTGCCCCCCGTGCTCGACACCATCCGCGCGCAGCTGGGGCTGAGCGCGCCCATGGCGGGCATGCTGACCAGCATTCCGGTCCTGTGTTTCGGCCTGCTGCCGCCACTGCTATCCCCCCTCATTCGCCGGCTCGGGGTCGATCGTTCGCTCTATGCAGCGCTCATCGGCAGCGCATTGGGCATGACGATGCGCCCGTTCCTGCCCGCGGTAGGGTTCTTTGCCGGCACGCTGCTTATTGGCGTCAGCCTGGCGCTGGGCAATATCGCGGCGCTGCTGGCCATTGCCCGCGATTTTGCGCGACAGGTCAATCTGGCCACGGGCGTGTTCACCGCGGCCATGAATATTGGCGCCATGCTGACCATCGGCCTGACCGTGCCGCTGGCGCGAGCGCTGGGCTGGCGGATGGCTTTGGCCAGCTGGTCCGTGCTGACCATCGCGGCCATGGCTGTATGGTGGGCAAAGCGGCGGGCAGAGGGTGCTGGCACCGCCACACCCGCGCCCTCCCGGCATGCGGATACGCCCTCGGGCGAGGCGCCATCGCTGCTGCGCCGGCCAGTGGTGTGGCTGATGGCGGTGGCCTTTGCCATTCACATCTCGTGCTACTACGCGCTGACCGCCTGGCTGCCGGCCTATCTTGTCGACAGCGGCACGATGGATGCGCCGGGCGCCGGTTTCGTCGCCTCCTCGTTTCAGGTCTTTTCCCTTACCGGAGCGCTTGGGCTGCCACTTTTGGCGCGACGCGCGTCGCTGGGCACACTGCTTGTGGTGGCAGGCGCGGCATGGACGGTCACGCCAGTCTGGCTCATGCTGGCGCCGCAGCAATGGTACCTGTGGTCGCCCATCGGCAGCTTTGCCCACGGCGGCACGTTTGTGCTGGTGTTCATGCTCATCATGGAGCACGCGCAAAACCTCGACGACAATCGCCGTATCTCGACACTGGTGCAATCGGCCGGCTACTGCCTGGCGGCAACCGGGCCGGTCCTGATGGGCTGGCTTCACCGGCAAAGCGGCGGATGGACGCAAGGCTTTGTCCTGCTTGCAACGCTCACTTTCCTGCTGGTTCCCATCGGCCTGCTGATGCGCAAAATGTCGCCGCGCCGGCCTGCCCTCGCCCCGGCGGCCTAAATGTAACAGCGACGAGCCGTTGCGATACAAGGTTGAATTGAGGCTGCACGCGCCCTTCCGATCGCGTTCAGCCAGCTTGCCGTAGATGGGTCATCACAAGGCGGATGGAGACGACAGGGCAAGGCGCCCGGCCCCCGAAGCGCCTTATCGGAGACATGCGATGAACAGCATTTTCAAGAAGGTTTCGTTCGGCGCGGCGCTGGCGGCAACCACTGTCACCGGGCTGGCGGCCAGCCCTGCTTCGGCCCAGCCCTGGCATGGTGGAGGATATGGCGGCGGCTATCGCGGCGGCGATGCGGGTGCGGCGGTGGCGGCGGGTGTTCTGGGCATGGCGGTCGGCGCTGCCCTGGCCGATCAGGGCGACTATGACGAGCCAGTTCCCGTCGGCTACGCCCCCTATGCTCCGGCAGCCTGCTACGACGCCTATCCCGGTTATGAGGGCTACTGCTACCCGGTCGACTATTACTACCGGATGGGCTGGGCCTGGCGTGACGGATACTGGTGGAGCCGCGATGGCCAGCGCTACGCCCATCCCTTCGTGAGCCGGGGCGGCCCGGCGGGCATGGCCCGTGGCGGCTACATCCGCGGTGGCTACTCAGGCGGTGGCAGCTTTGGGGGCGGCCACGGTGGCTATGGTGGCGGCTACCGTGGTGGCTATGGCGGCGGCTTTGGTGGCGGGCACGGTGGTGGCGGCGGCTTCGGCGGCGGTCATGGCGGTGGCGGGCATCGTTAATGCAAAAGGCGAGGCGGTTTCATGC
>DATMUT010000713.1:0-10294 GCA_035563755.1 Novosphingobium sp. | reverse complement strand
CGCCAGTTCGACAACCATCTTGTCCTCACTCATAACGCAGCACCTGCACCGGATCGGTACTGGCCGCCTTGAACGCCGGGTAAAGCGTGGCAAGGAAAGACAGCACCAGCGCCATGCCCACGATGGCGGCAATCTCTACCGGGTCGGACCGGCTGGGCAATTCGGTCAGGAAACGGATTTTTGGGTCCCACAGGTTCTGGCCGGTGATGCGCTGCACCAGATTGACCACGTCCTGCCGGAAGAACAGGAACACCGCCCCCAGCCCCAGCCCGGTCAGCGTGCCCAGCGCGCCCACAAGGCTGCCGATGGTCATGAAAATGCGCAGGATCGACCCGCGCGAGGCGCCCATCGTGCGCAGGATGGCAATGTCGCGCGTCTTGGCCCGCACCAGCATGATGAGCGAGGAGAGGATGTTGAACACCGCCACCAGCACGATGATCGAGAGCACGGTGAACATCGCCACCCGCTCGACCGCCAGCGCCTCGAACAATTGCGAATTGATCGTCTGCCAGTCGACCACGGCGGCGCGGCCCTGCAGTTTTTGCGCCAGCGGGGCCAGGATCTCGCGCACCTTTTCCGCGTCATCCGTCTGCACCTCGATCATGCCGATCGAATCGCCCGAGAGCAGCAGCGTTTGCGCATCGGGTATGGGCATCACCACGAAGGCGTTGTCGTAGTCATACACCCCCACCTCGAAGATGGCCGAGACATGATAGGCAACCTGCCGGGGCACGGTGCCAAACGGGGTCGACCGGCCGGTAGGGTTGATGATGGTGATGGTATCGCCCACCCGCGCGCCCAGATTTTCGGCCAGACGCGAGCCGATCGCCACATTCGAGGCGCCCGGCGTGACCGCCGCGATGCTGCCGGCAACCTGCTTGGGGGCAAGGCGGGCGATATCGCCAGCCGTTTGCCCGCGCACCAGAATGGCCTGCACCCGGCCCTCGAAGGTCGCCAGCAGAGGCTGCTCGATCAGCGGGCTGGCGCGGGTGACACCCGGCGTTGCCTGCGCCTGGCGCAGCACCTGCTGCCAGTCGTCCATCCGCCCGCCATAGGCCTGAATGATCGCATGGCCATTCAGGCCCACGATCTTGTCGAGCAACTCGGCGCGAAAGCCGTTCATCACGCTCATCACGATGACCAGCGCCGCCACGCCCAGCGCCACCGCCACAAGGCTGATGCCGGCAACCAGCGCGATAAACGCCTCGCCGCGGCCGGGCAGCATGTAGCGCTTGGCCACGGTCCATTCAAAAGGGGTAAGAAGCAAGCAGAACCGCCTTATTCTCAAAAGATGCCGCCACCGGGGCGAGGCCTGACACGCCGCCGGGCGCGAGAGCACGGATGTAGGCAAGCACGCCCGCCTAGGCAACCGCCCAGCCGCGCCAAAGCCTGCCCGACCAGCGCCGTTTCGCGCAGTGCCGCCCCTTGCCTGAACCGCCGATGACGCAGCCCCCGCATGCCTGCCCGCCGCATGTTGCGACAGTCACGCATTAACACCAACATTTACCAAATGCGCGACTGCCGCATCAGGTTCCATATCGCGACGAAAGCGGCCTGTGCCGGCCACATGACAATCCAGCAAAATAAGCGCAAACCCTCATCCGCAGCAAACTTTGTTAACCAGAATTTCCTATGCCTCTTGCGATGAACACGGATGCGACCCTGCGACAAACGGCAATGTTATGTCTGGGCTATATGCTGTTTGCCTGCGTTGGCATTCACATGGCCCATTTGGTCAAAGGAACCACTTTTTTGTGGCCGGCCAATGCGCTGCTGGTGGCGCAACTGGTGTCCACGCCGCGGCGCCAATGGCTGCAGCCAACCCTGGGCGTCATGGCGGTGTGCGGGCTGGTGACAGGCGTCTATGGTCTTGGCTGGAATGCGGCAGCCTTCACCATGTGCGCCAATGCCTGCGAATCGCTGCTGGCCGCCACCCTGCTCACCCTTATGCGCCCATCCGTGCCCGGCCTTACCCTGCTGCCGTGGAGCCAGTGGCAAAAGCTGGTCGTTGGCCTGATTGCCCCCATCGCCGGGGCCGCAGCATCGGTGCTGTTTGTGCCTGGCGATGCCCCGCACGCGTTCCTGCAGTGGTACCTTAGCCATGCGCTGGGCCTGATGGTGTTCCTGCCCGGCATGATCGCCCTGATGCAGTCGCGCCAGGTGCGCATGACATCGGGCACGCTGCCCTATCGCCTGGCCTGCGACTGGGGATTGCCGCTGGTCATGGGTGCGGTCAGCTGGTTCTGTTTCGTCCTCTCGCCCATTCCGCTGTTCTATGTGCCGGTCCTGGCGCTGGTGGCCGGCATGGTCATTGCCGAGCCGCTCGCCCTGGCGCTGATGTATCTCACGCTGGCCATGGTGGCGGCCTGGACGGTGGGTCACGGCCGGTCCTACGGGGTCTTGCTGCATCTCGACCACGCGCACCGGCTCAGCTTTGCGCAGCTTTACCTGATGGCGGTGGCGCTGGGGGTGATGCCGGTGGCAGGGGCTGTGCGCAACATGCGCCAGTTGCTCATCCGCCTGCGCGAAAGCGAGGCGCGCTACCGCCTGCTGGCCGACAATTCGACCGACATCATCATGAGCACCTCGCCCGAGGGGCGCATCCGCTTTGCCTCGCATTCGGTGCGCCAACTGGTCGACCACGATCCCGACACGCTGATGGGCACCTTCGCCTCGGATCTGGTGGCGCACAGCCACCGCCGCAAGGCCATCGCCGCCCATCGCCGCGCCATCGAAGCGCAGGGCGAGATGGTGGTGTTCGAATTCATGGGCCAGCTGGACACCGGACAGCCCCGCTGGTTCGAGGCCCACATGCGCTGCGTGCAGGGCCGCGACGGCGAGGCCGAATGCGTTGTCAGCGTGATCCGCGACATGTCCGAGCGCAAGAAGCATGAATCCGAACTCACTCTGGCCGCGCTGACCGACCCGCTGACCGGCCTGCCCAACCGGCGCATGTTCATCGAGGCGGTAAGCGATTGCGTCGAGAAGGGGCGCACGGCCTGCATCGCCCTCATCGATCTTGACCACTTCAAGCTGGTCAACGACCGCTTTGGCCACGCTGCGGGCGACGAGGTGCTCAAGACCTTTGCCACCGTGGCCCGGCAGGGCCTGCGTGCCTCCGACATGCTGGCGCGCATTGGCGGCGAGGAATTCGCCCTGCTGCTGCCCGGCGCCAGCATGAGCGTGGCCAAGATGATCTGCGGGCGACTGGGCGCGACACTGGGCCAGGCCGTTACGCATCATGGCGATGTCGAAATCAGCGTGACCTCCTCGATCGGCCTTGCACGGCTGGGCAGCGACCCCGAGGAGACCATGAGCATGGCCGACAAGGCCCTTTACGAGGCAAAGGCCGCCGGACGCGACCGCCTGTCGGTCGCCGCCTGAGCCTGACAAGGCGGCACAAAGGCCCGGATTGCGGGCTTTGCGGCCCTGCGCATCGCTTCTTGGTGCCATTCCTCTTGCCATTGGCGGCAACAGGCGCCAAATGCGCGCGCCGGCCGGCACCCCCCTGTCACAGAAGAGTCGCATTTTTGGCATGACCATCTTTGCCCACCCCTCCGCCCGTTTCCATTCGACGCAAGAGGCCAGCCCGCCCGCTTGCGATTCCGCCGCGGGGGACAACGCCCCCTGGGATGTGGACGGCGATGAACTGCACGAGGAATGCGGCATTTTCGGTGTCATCGGCGCGCGCTCGGCCTCCTCGATGGTGGCTCTGGGCCTGCATGCGCTGCAGCACCGCGGGCAGGAAGCCGTTGGCATCACCAGCTTTTCCGACGAGGAATTCTTCCAGCATCGCGGCATTGGCCATGTGGCCCATGTGTTCAACAACCAGGACCTGTTCGCCGACCTGCCCGGCACGATGGCCTCGGGCCATGTGCGCTACTCGACCACGGGTGGCTCGGGCCTGCGCAACATCCAGCCGCTGTTTGCCGATCTGGCCCACGGCGGTTTCTCGATCGCGCATAACGGCAATATTTCCAATGCCATGACGCTCAAGCGCGATCTGGTGCAGAAGGGCTCGATCTTCCAGTCGACCAGCGACACCGAGGTGATCATCCACCTCGTTGCCACCAGCCGCTACCCCACCCTGCTCGACCGCTTTGTCGATGCGCTGCGCCTGATCGAGGGCGCCTACTCGCTCATCTGCATGACCGCCGAGGGCATGATCGCCTGCCGCGACCCGCTGGGCATTCGCCCGCTGGTCATGGGCCGCATTGGCGATGCCATCGTGTTCGCTTCCGAAACGGTGGCGCTCGATGTGGTGGGCGCCGATTTCGAGCGCGAGATCGAGCCGGGCGAACTGGTGCAGGTCGACCACAAGGGCATCATTTCGAGCCACCGCCCGTTTGGCAATCACGACGCGCGCCCCTGCATTTTCGAGCATGTCTATTTCAGCCGTCCCGACTCGGTCATGGGTGGCCGCTCGGTGTACGAGGCGCGCCGCTCGATCGGTCAGGAGCTGGCCAAGGAATCGCCCGCCGACGCCGATCTGGTGGTGCCCGTGCCCGACTCGGGCGTGCCGGCCGCCATCGGCTATGCGCAGGAAAGCGGCATCCCCTTCGAGCTGGGCATCATCCGCAGCCACTATGTGGGCCGCACCTTCATCCAGCCGGGCGACGGCAAGCGCCACGCCGATGTGAAGCGCAAGCACAACGCCAACCGCGCGCTGGTTGAGGGCAAGCGCATCGTGCTGATCGACGACTCGATCGTGCGCGGCACCACCAGCCTCAAGATCGTGCAGATGATGCGCGATGCCGGCGCTGCCGAGGTGCACATGCGCATCGCCAGCCCGCCCACCCAGCATTCCTGCTTCTACGGCGTCGACACGCCCGAGCGCAGCAAGCTGCTGGCGGCCCGCATGGACCTTGAGGCCATGGCTGACTACATTCAGGCCGACAGCCTCGCCTTTGTCTCGATCGACGGCCTGTATCGCGCCGTGGGCCACACGAACCGCAACGCCTCGTGCCCGCAGTTCTGCGACGCCTGCTTCACCGGCGACTACCCCACCCGCCTCACCGACCTCATCGAGGCCGGCAAGGGCGACATGCTGGTCAAGCTCGACGCGAACAAGGACGACTGAGGCACATGGGCCTGTTTGACGGTCAGATCGCGCTGGTGACCGGCGCCAGCCGGGGCATTGGCGCCGCCACCGCCAGCGCCCTTGCGGCGCAGGGCGCCCATGTCATCCTGACGGCGCGCGACGCCCGCGCGCTCGAAGGGATCGAGGAGGCGATCCACGCCGCGGGTGGCACCGCCACCATCGCGCCGATGGACCTGACCGAGACCGACGCCATCGCCCGTCTGGCCACGGCCGTTGCCGAACGCTGGGGCAAGCTCGACATCATGGTGGTGAACGCGGGCGTGCTGCCCCAGCTCTCCTCGGTGACCGACATCGACCTCAATGCCTTCAATCGGGCGATCGCCACCAATGTGCTGGCAACGCAGGCCCTGCTCAGCCGCTTCGACCCGCTGCTGCGCAAGAGCGAGAACGCCCGCGTGATTGGCCTGAGCACCAGCGTGTCGAGCGCGCCGCGCGCCTTTTGGGGGGCTTACGGCGCCACCAAGGCCGCGCAGGACAGCCTGCTCGACGCCTACGCGCAGGAAGTGCGCAACGTCAGCAATATCCGCGTTGCCATCGTGAACCCCGGCGCCACCCGCACCGCCATGCGCGCGCGGGCCTATCCGGGCGAAGACCCCAAGTCGGTCAAGGCACCCGAGGTTGTGGCAGAGCGCCTCGTCGCCCTGCTGACCGAGGATTTTGCCAGCCCGCACCGCGAAACGGTCCCCTCGCCTCGCTGATTACCGCGCGCTGATTGCCGTGCGCCAATTGCCGGCAGGCTCAGCGGATGGCGGCATAGGCCGCCAGCGCCCTTTCGCGCCCCTCGCGGTGGCCCACGATCGGCGCAGGGTAGCCAAGGCTGAGGCGCATCAAGGGGCCGGGATCGTGAATTTCCGCGTCTGAAACACGCGCCAGCTCTGGCACCCACTCGCGGATGTAGCGTTCGGCCGCAAATTTCTCGCTCTGGACCAGCGGGGCCATGATGCGCGTGAACTGATTGGCATCGACCCCGCAGCCGGCCGACCACTGCCAGTTCACCGCGTTCTGCGCGTAGTCGGCATCAACCAGCGTATCCCAGAACCACTGCTCGCCCGCGCGCCAGTCGATCCCCAGATGCTTGATGAGCAGGCTGGCCACGATCATGCGCACGCGGTTGTGCATCCACCCCTGCGCCCATAGCTGGCGCATCCCGGCATCAACGATGGGGTAGCCTGTGTGCCCCTGCTGCCATGCCGCCAGATCCTGCGCCGCCTCGCGCCAGGGGAAAGCCTCGAAATCGGCGCGGGCCGGGCGGGCGCCATAGTCGGGAATATGGGCAATCACGTTCTGCGCATAATCGCGCCAGCCCAGTTCGCCCAGAAACGTGTCGACCGAGCCGCCCGCCTCGACCACGCCATGCCAGATGGTGGCCGGGCTGATCTCGCCAAAGGCCAGATGAGGCGAAAGGCGGCTCGTGCCCTCGACCGAAGGCAGGTTGCGCCTTTCGGCATAGGCGCTGGCTGCATCGACAAAGGCCTCCAGCCTTTCGCGCGCGCCCTGCTCGCCCGGCGTCCAGGTGGCGCGCATGGTGCCGGCCCAGTCGGGCGCGGTGGGCAACAGCGCCCAATCGTTCAGCACTTCGCTCACCGGCCAGCGCTGCGGGGCGCGCATATGCGCCGGGGCGGCCTGTGGTTCTGGCGGCGGCAGATGCGCGCTCAGCGCCCGCCAGAACGGCGTGTAGATGCGATAGGGCTGCCCCTGCCCGTTCAGCACGCTGCCTACTGGCGCCAGAAAATTGCCGTGGTGCAGGTGCAGCTGCAGCCCGGCCCGCGCAATGGCGATCTCGGCCTTGCGCCACCAGGGCTCGTGGTGGTGCAGCGCATGGATCTGGCGCGCACCGGTTTCGGCGGCAAGGCTGGCCAGCGCCACCTCGGCCCGGCCACGACGCAGCACCAGCCTGCTGCCCAATGCCTCGAGATCGCGCGACAGGCTGGCCAGCGAATAGTGCAGCCACCACCGGCTCGCGGCCCCCAAACGGCGATGGCGAGGCCCCTCATCATCAAGCACATAGACAGGAATGACCGGCACGCCAGCGGCACAAGCTGCGGTGAAAGCGGGCTGATCGGCCAGACGCAGGTCGCGACGCAGCCAGACGATAACGGGCGAGGAAGGCATGCGCGCTTTTACGCCAGCGCATCCGGCAAGGCAGGATGGCCTTTGGGGCATCGCCGTGCCACCTTGCCATGGTCACACACAAAACCGCCCCACCTTGCGGCGGGGCGGCTTGTTTACGGCAGTGCCGTCGCCAGCGGTCAGACGTTCGAGAGCGGGCCCTGGTCTTCGCCCTCGGCCACGGTCCAGGTCTGGCCCTTGGCGAACAGCTTGGCCAGATTGGCGCTCTTGCCCTCGCGGGCGCGGGCGTCCTGATCCAGCATGGCGCTTTCGTAAGTGGGGCGCGGGTCGTCGTACAGCACGCCCAGAGCGACCGGGAACAGGCCCATCGGCAGCTCGACCAGCATGTGCGCGATGGCGCGGTTGGTCACGTCATGCACCAGCACGCCAGCGGCCTGCCAGTCGCCGTCGACCACATCGACCACTTCCAGATGCAGGTGATCGACGTTCAGGCGCAGGCCCTGCGTGCCCTTGTTGAACAGCATCGGCTCGCCGTTCTTCAGCCACAGCTGCCACTGGTCGGCCACTGCCTTCTCGGTGAAGTCGGCAAAGCGGTCCTTGTTATAGACGATGCAGTTCTGGAAGATCTCGATGAAGGCCGCGCCCTGATGGGCATGGGCCGCCTTGAGCACTTCGGGCAGGTTCTTGGACGTGTCGTAGCCACGCCCCACGAAACGCGCGCCAGCACCCAGCGCAAAGGCGCAGGGCAGCGCCGGCCGGTCGACCGAACCCAGCGGCGTCGACGGGCTGGGCGTGCCCACGCGGCTGGTGGGCGAATACTGGCCCTTGGTCAGCCCGTAGATCTCGTTGTTGAACAGCATGATCTGCGAATTGATGTTGCGACGCAGGAAATGCATCGTGTGGTTGCCGCCGATCGACATGCCGTCGCCGTCGCCCGTCACCAGCCAGATGTCCAGCTCGGGGTTGGCCAGCTTGATGCCGGTGGCAAAGGCGGGCGCGCGGCCGTGGATCGTGTGGAAGCCGTACGAGGCCATGTAGTAGGGGAAGCGGCTGGAGCAGCCGATGCCCGAAACGAACACGGTCTTGGCCGGATCGGCGCCGATCTCGGGCAGGGTGCGCTGCACGGCCTTCAGGATCGCATAGTCGCCGCAACCCGGGCACCAGCGCACTTCCTGGTCCGATTCCCAGTCCTTGAGCGTGGTCTTCACGATGGGGGTCATGTCGTTCATGTCAAATTCCCTCAGGCCCCGGTGGTGCCAAGTGCAGCTTCGATCGCCGCTTCGATTTCCGCGATGGTGAAGGGCTGGCCCGACACCTTGTTGAGCGGGCGGGCATCGACCAGATACTGGTCGCGCAGCACGGTCTTGAGCTGACCGGTGTTCATCTCGGGCACGATGATCTTCTCGTAACCCTTGAGCAGGTCGCCCAGATTGGCGGGCATCGGCCAGATGTGGCGGATGTGGATGTGGCTGACGTCCAGCCCCTTGGCGCGGGCGCGGCGCACGGCCTGATGGATCGGGCCATAGGTGCTGCCCCAGCCGACGATGGCCAGACGGCCCTTCTCGGTGCCCTGCGAGATGTCCTGCGCGGGGATGTGCTGGGCGATGCCGTCAACCTTGGCCTTGCGCTGGTCGGTCTGCAGCTGGTGCGTGGCGGGCGAGTAGTCGAGGTCACCGGTGTCGACCGCCTTCTCGATGCCGCCGATGCGGTGCATCAGGCCGGGGGTGCCGGGCTTGATCCACGGGCGCACGCCGTTCTCGTCGCGCTTGTAAGGCAGCGGCTTGCCACCCTCGGGGTTGTTGTTCGCCTCGAGGAACGTGACCGGGAACGGCTTGAAGCTGGCCGGGTCGGGCACATGCCAAGGCTCGGCGGCATTGCCGATGTAGCCGTCGGTCAGCAGCATGACCGGCGTCATGAACTGCACAGCCAGGCGGCAGGCCTCGATCGCGCATTCAAAGGCGTCGGCCGGGCTGCGGGCGGCGATGACCGGCATCGGCGTGTCGCCATTGCGGCCATAGACCGCCTGATACAGGTCCGACTGCTCGGTCTTGGTGGGCAGGCCCGTCGAGGGGCCGCCACGCTGCGAGTTGACGATGACGAGCGGCAGCTCGGTCATCACGGCCAGACCCATCGCCTCGCCCTTGAGCGCGATGCCCGGGCCCGACGAGGAGGTGACGCCAAGGCTGCCGGCATAGGAGGCGCCGATGGCCGAGGCGATCGCGGCGATCTCATCCTCTGCCTGGAAGGTGGTGACGCCAAACTCCTTCATCTTGGCCAGATAGTGCAAGATGGCCGAAGCAGGCGTGATGGGGTAGCCGCCGAAGAACATCGGCAGGTCGGCCAGCTGCGCGCCGGCAACCAGGCCCAGGCTGATCGCCTCGGCGCCGGTGATGGTGCGGTAAAGGCCGGGCGTCTGAGGCGCTGCCTCGACATGCACCTTCTTGACCTGACCGCCGATCTCGGCTGTCTCGCCATAGGCGTGACCAGCGTTGAGCGCGGCAATGTTGGCCTGCGCCAGCACCGGGTTCTTCTTGAACTTGTCGTTCAGCCAGTCGATCAGCGGCTGACGGTCGCGGTCGAACATCCAGAGCGAGAGGCCCAGCGTCCACATGTTCTTGCAGCGCAGCGCTTCCTTGTTGCCAAGGCCGAAGGGCTTGACCGCCTCGAGCGTGAGCGCGCTGATGTCGAAGGCCAGCAGGTTCCACTTGGCGAGGCTTCCGTCCTCGAGCGGGTTAACCTCGTACTTGGCCTTCTCGAGGTTGCGCTTGGTGAACTCGCCCGAGTCGGCGATGATCAGGCCGCCGGCCTTGAGCTGCTGCACGTTGGTTTTCAGCGCGGCCGGGTTCATCGCCACCAGCACGTCGGGCTGATCGCCAGCGGTCGAGATCTCGGTGCTGCCGAAGTTGATCTGGAAGGCCGACACACCGAACAGCGTGCCCTGCGGCGCGCGAATCTCGGCGGGGAAGTCGGGGAAGGTGGCAAGGTCATTGCCAGCCAGCGCGGTCGAGAGCGTGAATTGCCCGCCGGTCAGCTGCATACCATCGCCAGAGTCGCCGGCGAAACGCACCACCACCGCTTCGGGGGTATTGTCGGTCGAGCGCCCCTGGGCGCCCGCTTCGGCCA
>DATMUT010000712.1:0-5514 GCA_035563755.1 Novosphingobium sp. | reverse complement strand
GAAGGCCGAGGTGTAAAACATGGGCTTGCTCCCGAAAGAGAAAGGGCGGCCCGTGGGGCCGCCCGTCTTGGTCAGATGAACTCGATCTCGTCGGCGACGATCTCGGTGTTGTAGTAGGTCCGCCCGTCCTTCTCGTTTCGGATGTAGCGGATTTCGCCGGTGACGATCAGCTTGTCGCCCTTCTTCTTGTGGTTGGCGATCGACTTGCCCAGGCCGTTGAAGGCCTTGATGGTGTGGAACTGGTCGTAGGTCTCGGCGTAGCCATCGTCGCCTTTGACGACCTGGCCGTCCTTGATGACCGGCCTGCTGGTGACGAGGGTGAAGCTGACGCCGCCCTTGCTGTCGGTGCCGAAGCGGCTGATGTCGGAGGTGATGCGGCCGGACAGGAAAACCTTGTTCATGGGATGTCTCCAGATCTTACCGGCGAGCCTTTCCCGCCGGGATGAACTGAAGCGCAGCCCGCGATTGAGGGGGCGCCGCACCGGAGCGAAGCGCAGGGGAACCTCCATTTTTCGAGTGGTGCGGGCGCCGGCCTTCAGGCCGGTAACTCGGTCGACAAATGGGGGTTGCGACGGCCCCGCGCGGGCGTAGTGTTCATCCCTTCTCTGGCGGGATGGCTTGCCGGTCAGATTGCCCGGAGATGTGTGGCCAAGGTTGTGCTTGGCTGTCGGGCCGCCCTGAAATCAGGTGCCCCGCTTGGCGCTTGCCAAGGGTTAGCTTGCCCTCACGTGCCCACGCGCTGGTGCTCAATAGTCGTCAGACAAAGGGTCCGGAGCATGGCTTGGCGTCGACCCGCAGCTTTCCACCCACGGCGTTAAACCTCGCAGGCGGTCGCCGCGAACCACCATGGGGCGACAAGCTGATCGTCACTGGCGATGCTGCACCCATTCGATGCGGAACGGGCGCGCTACAACAGCCACGTCGGCTAAGTGTTGATCGTTCAGGCCTGTGCGGCGGCCTGCTGGTGGAGCGGGTTTTCGGGATCAAGGCATTGCAGCGCATGATCGATATGCATGGCTGCCAGCAGATCCCCGGCTTGCGTGAGCCGCTCCTTCACTTCGGCCAAGGTTGCTTTGATTGCTTGATACTCGGCGGGTTCAAGCGGGTTGGAGACCCCGGTCATTTGTTCAGTTCCATCCTTTCGCCCATGGTTTGCGGGCATGAAATTGCAACAGACGGCAACACGACCGTCAATCGCCAACGCGGTTTGTAGAGAATACTCCGTGGTGAAATACTCTTCAACCGTGGCCTTTCCGGTGCATGGAAATCCGGGAGACATTGGCGATCAATCTACGCAGGCTTAGGCATGCCGCTGGCTTGTCGCAGGAAGAGCTTGCGCATCGCGCTGACATTGACCGCACCTACATCAGTTCCATCGAGCGCCGGCAATATGCCGCGAGCATCGAGGTCGTCGATCGCTTGGCCAAGGGACTGGGCATCGAAGCATCGGAATTGCTGCAACCGCCACCAACGCCAGACGGCGAGTAGTAGACCTTCCCCCTCGAAGAACCCACCCAGCATCGAACGAAAAAAGGCGACCCGTCGCGAGACGGGCCGCCCATAGCGACAAGCATTCTGGAGGCTGGGGTCAGGCCGCCTTGGCAAGGCCCGGTTCGAGATCGCCGAAGGGCGAGGCATCGCGGCGATCATCATTGCTGCTGCCAAAGCCATCGTTGGCCGCGCCCATCACAGCCGTATCGGCGAAACCAGCCTCGGCCCGGCGGCGCGGGCGCGACCAGGCGATGTTGAGCGCGCCATCGGCCTGCGCGAAAAGCGCGATCGACAGCGGAGCCTCAAAGCTGGGATCGTCGATCTGGCCCTGAAGGAAAGTACCGCCGCCGTTGTTCGCGGTCTTCTCCCACAGGCCGCCGACGGGGATGAACTGGCCATTCTTGGCGCGGACCATCACGTCATACTTGGGGGCGGCGGCGTTGCGGGAATTGACCGGGCGCAGGCCCACCACGAGGTCGAGCGTGGCAGTCTGGATCTTGCCCATGTAAACGCCAGCGCCGTTGAGCTTCAGTTCACCGATATTCATGGCCGTATTCTCCTCTGGCCCGACACCCTCTTGCGTCCTGGGTGCCGAAGGTTGGATTGCGTCTTTGGCCCCTTGGCCCCAGACACCCACCTCATTCCCCTCAGCTCTTCCCCGCCCGGTGGCCGCCCCGCAGCCCCGCTGCCGGAGCCGCGCAACGCCCGCGCCCCGCACAACGCCAAGGCGCCGCAGGCAGGGAAAGGATGCCCCGCGTGATCGTCTCCCGAGGCATCGCCGACAAGCCGTCAGGCCGCGTCCAGATAGGTGGGATTATCGTTGGCTGAGGCCCCCACGCGAAAGCCGGAGCGGCGCAGGGGGCGCAGCCATGCGACGTTGTAGCTGCCGTCGTCCTGACGGAATGCGCTGATCGCCAGCGGGCGCGCCATCGAGGGATCATCGATCCGGCCCTGGAGGAAGCATTCGCCGGTGGTCTTCGATGTCTGCTCCCACAGCGCCCCGATCTGGACGGCGGCCCCAGCGGGGCTGCGCGTGCAGATTTCATAGCGGGGGGCATTGGGGTGGTTCGATGCCACGCCGCGCAGGGCGAAGCTCATGGCGACGGTCAGCGTGGCGATGCTGCCGGTCAGCGCGCCGCGGTCATTGGCGCGAATGGTGCCGATGTTCATGCAGGTTTTCCTTTGGCAAAGGCCCCATCTTGCATTCCAGGGGCCGAAGGGTGGGATGCGTCTCTGGGCGCCTGCGCCCATGACACTCACGTTTCACCCGCTCTTCTTCTCGCACCGATCAGCAGTTTTCAGGCGCGGCCTGCGTCACTGCGGCATGGTAATAGGGCGTGTGCAGGCAGCAGATGTCCTCAGGCGACCAGCGCAGATGCCCGCCGGAGAGGAAGCGCCCGTCCTCCGGCTTCACGGTCACCGGCCCATTGGCCGGCACGTCGAAGAAGGTGCCGTTGATCGGGTCCATCGTCGCCACCCAGCATTTCTCGAAGGTCACGGGTCGACTGAGGTCGAGCGCGATCAGCTCCGGGATCGGAACGATCGCGTAGAGGCAGAAGAGGAAGGAGGTCGAGCAGGCATTGTCGATAATATCGGCAAGCTTCTCGTGGCTGATGATTGGCGCTCGCCGCCGCCTTGCGTTGCGCGGCAAGGCGCTGTGAGCCGGATGGCGGTTGCCGCTGGCCTTGCGGAACTCGCCGATCGTGTAGCCGAGGTTATTCAGCGCGAATTGCAGATTGGCGGTGATGGCCAGCTCGCTCGTCTCGGACCACGGGCGATGCGAAAACACCAGCGCATCATCGAGCCAGCGCTCGGCGCTGAAGCGGAACAGCAATTCGCAGCGGTCATAGCTGGCGAAGAGATCGGCCACGCTGCTGTCATCGCGCGCGGCAGCGTGATCCTCCCACGCGTAGCGGATGGCGTCGATGGCTTCATCGTCGTCATCCAGCCCAGCCTCTGCAAGGTTGGAGCGCAACTGTGGCGCGACCTCGTGATACCAGGTCTGGCCGAACTCCGCGGGCGGGCACTCCGTGGCCAGAATCTCATCGAGATCACACCCTTCATAGTTCGCATCGATGATCTTCACGGCCAGCGCGTTGAGGCTTTTAAGCGACCAGCAGTCGGAGCGGTCCCGCCAGTAGCGGATATGCGGGAAGTTCTCCGCCAGCGCCCCGATCCAGCTTTCGCCAGCAGCGCTGGCCAGAAAGGCGGGATCGGCAAGCGCGTTGGGCGCGGGCAGAGCGGGAATGGTGAACATGGTTTGGGGCCTCCCTTCGGGTTCACCCGGCCAGTCTCCCTCTCAGCTTTGGCGCGGCCCAGCGCTGCATGCTCGCATCAAAGCGAACGCCCAGCCATCCTCTCTGCTACAGCGATCATATCCTTCCATTGCTGGCTATCCGGAGAAAACGTCCAGACTTGTGGCCTTTCATACCATGCAATGTCTTGGCGAAGGCGCTGCCGGTATGACTTTGGGTTCAAACCGAAATGGGCGGCGATGGCCTCCGCATTGTCGAGATGGGCGTTGTTGCGGATTGATCGAACAGGCGGCTGGCTTCGCTCGGGCAGTGCCGGCTTGCTGAGCGGCGAGCTGGAAATTGATCGCCTGATGGCCACAGGCGTGGCCACGCCCTCCAATTGCGAAAGAACAGCAGCACGAGCCGCCGATATCCGCCGATGTTCCACGGATTGCGCACATTTGGCGAGATTGAGCGGGGGCGCAAAACGCCCGATCAATTCCGTCTCAAGAGGTTCCG
The DNA here is from genome assembly GCA_035563755.1 of Novosphingobium sp. Classification (GTDB taxonomy): domain Bacteria; phylum Pseudomonadota; class Alphaproteobacteria; order Sphingomonadales; family Sphingomonadaceae; genus Novosphingobium. Next base: position 1,270 of record DATMUT010000712.1, on the reverse strand, counting down.
GGTCTGCGCACGGGAAGATTGCTAGTTCGAGGTTTTCGTGCATCCAGGCCGTCAACCGCCGCTCGGAGGCTGGCGCCAAGCTCCAAGTGTTTCGTGATGCGGGTTTCACCACCAGGACCGGCTCGAGCGCCAGGGCCTCCATCAACAAAACGGCAAGGCTCTTTCGCGGTGAATGGTTTCGTGTCGATGCGTTGAAATGGCAGCGACCTTTGAGCCCCTTACTGTTCGCCGCAAGGCCGATATAAAGCAGGCCGTCCGCGCCCGGCGTGATGCCGTTCAGCTCTGCGCCACGGCGAAGAAACAGCGCATACAGGCCATGGACGCAACCAAGATTGAAATGCGCCCTTGGTGCGCGATGCCAGTCCAGCGGAGATAAGGGGCGGTCACGATTCATGGCCTCGCAAGCTAAGCCAGATCGCTAAGGGTTTCCAACGCCTTCGGCCGGATGCGTCATACTTGCGATCATGTCTCGTCGCGGGCATTGTCTGGACATGCCCAAGTCATACGATCCCTATGCCTATATCATTCGCCTTGAAGCCAGCATCGTTGGCATTGAGCCGACGATCACGCGCACCTTGGAGTTGCCGAGTGATCTGAATTTCGCGCAACTGCACGAGGTTCTGCAGGCGTCGTTCGATTGGACCGACAGTCACCTGCATCAGTTCCATGTCGGCGGACTGACCGTCGGCGCGCCGGAGGCGATCGAGGACCCTGATTATGGACCGAGGGTTCTTGAGGCTACCGAGATCCAATTGAAGGATCTGACCTTTCCATATGAAGCCGACCCGTCGCTGACCATCACGTACCAATATGATTTTGGCGATGACTGGCAGCACAGGCTGGTTTTGCGCCGCGCCGAAATCGAGGATGGGATCAAATACCCGCGCTGCATCGCAGGCGAACGCGCGGGACCGCCAGAAGACGTCGGCGGTTACCCCGGCTACGCGGAGTTCCTGGAGGCCTGGCTCGACCCGACGCACGAAGAGCACAAGGCGATGCGGCGCTGGGCAGGCAAAAAGTTTGATCCTGAACGCTGCGACCTTGAGGCCATCAACAAGGCCATCGCCAAAGCAATCCGTGCCTGCCGTGGTGATTATCGGCAAAGGCAGGTCTGAACCATTCGTTGTCAGGCCGCTGGCCGTGACCGATCTCGCCGGGTCATCTCCGCCCAGTCGTTGAAGCCTGCCGGACAGCGCTCAATGGCGAATGGCATGGCGGCAGACTGCCGGGCCATGACGGCCGATTGCGCTGCCTGCATCCCTTCGCAGTC
>DATMUT010000711.1:0-2001 GCA_035563755.1 Novosphingobium sp. | reverse complement strand
GCTGAAAACCAGCTTCGAGCCGATCCTTGGCCCCGTCATTACCCGCAATCTGAAAGAGCATAACTTCAAGGCGATCGCCTATCAGGTGTGCCAGGTGGGCTTCTGGATTACCGCGGCGCAGGCGGGCATCGCGCTGGCGCTGGGCATTCCGGGCGACGGCGTGCTGGGGCTGGTGGGGCCGAAGTTCACTGGCGGCATCCTGTGCCTCGCCTTCCTGCTGGGGGCCGAGGTGGGCGCCTCGACCGCGGTGGTGTCCGAGGCGGCGCTGATCTACATCGCGCCCATTCGCAACCTGTGGGTGTCGATCGCCACGATTGCGTTGCAGGCGGTGCTGACGCTGGCGGGCATGCTGATTGCGGGCGGTTTCGGCTTTAACGAGATGGATCAGGCAGCTTCGGCGGCCGGCGCGCTCATGGTGACGCTCTCGATCTCCTCTTTCGTCAAGTCGCGCCTGCTGGCCTGGCACCTGCAAGAGCCGATCAATACCTGGCGCTGGGCGCTGGTGCTGGCGGCGGCGGTGGCGGCCGGGCTGGGCTGGCTGGTGGTCACCTTCCTGCCCGAATGGGCGCAGATCACACTGGGCGTGCCGGCCATTCTGGGCAGCTATTGCCTCGTCATCTGGCGCTTCGGCTTTGGCCAGGCCGACCGGCTGCTGTTCCGCCGCCAGTCCTCGGTCGAGGCGGTGGCGTGAGGCAAGCGGGAGCGGTCGCGCTGATCGTTGCCGGGGCCGTTGCGGCGCTGCTGACCGGGGTGGGGGCGGCGGTGCTGTCCGGGCCAGCGCTTGAACAGCGGCTGCTTGATGGCGCGCAGGCGGCGATTGCCGCGCATGGCGGGCGCGGGGTGAGTGTGACCATGGGCGATGGGCAAGGGTGGATTACCCGCCGCGCCAGCCTGAGTGGGGGGGCGCATCTGGGCATGGCGCGCCGCAGCACCATTGCGCGCGCGGTGGCGGCGGTTCCGGGCATGAGCGGGGCCTATTGGCCCGCCCCGCCCAGCGACGATGCCAGCCCCGAGCCTGACCCGTTGCTGGTGTGCCAAACGCGGGTTGATGGCATCCTCAAGGCGCGCAGCATCCGCTTTGCCGATGCCAGCGCCAATATCGACCCGGTCAGCCGTGGCTTGCTCGACGAGGTGGCCGCCGCGCTCAGCCCTTGCGAGGGCAGCGTGGTGGCGATCAACGGCCACACCAACGCCACTGGCGATGAGGCCGCCAACGAGGCCCTCTCGCGCGAGCGGGCGCTGGCGGTGCGTAATGCGCTGGGCGCGCGCGGCATCGACCTGGCCCGGTTGCGCGCGCGCGGCTTTGGCTCGCAGCGGCCCCTGCCGGGGCTGGATGCGGCCGACCCTGCCAATCGCCGCATCGAGTTTGCCATCATCGCCCCCGTCAGCGTCGAGCCGACCGTGATCGACACGCCGCGCGCGGGCGATGGGGCCGGCGATGGCGGCGGATTGCCGCTGTGGGCCGAAATGCAGGTGCTGCTGCTCTTGACCTATGCGGTGGGGATCACCATCGGTTGGACCGTATGGGGCCGTGCGCGCAGTCGTTGATGCGATGTGACAGCGCCGCCCGGCGCAGACGGAATGGATAGGCAGCGATGCAGACGATGATCGAGATGAACTGGCCGATTTTTGCAGCCGTGCTGGCCCTGGGCCTGCTGGTGGCATGGCTGGTGTGGCGTAGCAAGCGCGCGGGCGAGCGGCGCCAGCGCCATCACGGCGCCGATGTGCTGGACGAGGGCGCGGCCCCTGCGCGGCGCAATCAGGCGTTGATCGACGCGCCATCGGCTGCGGCGCAGGCCAGCCTGGCGGCAGGGCTGGCCGATACCGGCCCTGCGGTCACCATGTCGGGCATTGGCGAGGTGATTGCCGTGGCCGCCGCGCGCGAGGCCATTGCCGCAATGCCCGCCGAGCAAGCCCCCGCACCGGCCGAGGAAGCCCCGGCACAGGCAGCCCCTGCTGCACAGGCCGATCAGGATGACCTGACCCGCATCAAGGGGCTTG
>DATMUT010000710.1:0-4937 GCA_035563755.1 Novosphingobium sp. | reverse complement strand
CACCTCGTTCATCGAGCACACCCTGCTGGCCAGCGCCTCCATGGGCCGGCCCTGCACCTCGCGGATGTATTGCGGCCCGGCAAAGGGCATGTACATCGACCACACGAACACCGCGCCCAGCCGCTCTTCAAGTGCCTGATAGAAGCCGGGATCGTGCCACAGCCCCGCGCCAATCCACATCAGGCGGATCTTCTCATTGCTGGCCGCACCTGCGCCCGCGGCAATGCGCTCCATCACCTCGTCGCGAAAGGTTCTGGCATGGGCCACCGCCCAGTCCGACCCGCGATGCCATTGCGGGATCATGGTGTTGGGCATCTGCTCGGCGATGGAAACCGGGCACGGGCGGGCATTGCCAATGGCCTGCGCCGCCTCCCAAATGTAGCCCTCCTGCTCGTTGATCCGCTCCATCAGGTGATGCAGCTTCGCCTCGTCAAACCGCCGCCCGGTCCGGTTTTCCAGCAGGGCGATCAGGTCGCGCATCTCGCGCACCATCATGGCGATGCGGTCGGGGTCGTAAACGGTGTTCCAGTCGTCGCGCGAATGGGCGAACCACTGCGGGTCCTTGTTCTCCCAGGCGGGCGCTTCCATGGGGAAGAACTCGCTGCCCAGCGCGTCGGCCCATTGGCCGAACACATGCTGGATGCAGTCGCAGGTCATGCGCGCCACCAGCACCGTGGGCCGGGGCAAGCCGCCCCATGGCGCGGTTTTGGCATCATTGGCCAACGTGCAGGCCAGCCCCAGCGAGCAATATTTGCACGAATTGGCCGGATAGCCCTGCTGCGCCATCACCTCGAAATAGTGGTTCGAGAGCTGCTTGGCCGAGATATAGGCCGACCACCACTGGTTGGTGATGATGGGAATGTCCATCACATGGAAGATCTCGTGCGGCGTGTCGGCCTGCACGATGGCGAAAGGCTCGCCTTCCTCGACCACGCGGCGGCGCAGGTCCATGCCGAACTGCTTCTGATAGGCGTTGGCCTGCGCGGTGCAGGCCAGCAGCTTGCGGCTGCGCTGGCCGGTGGGGGCGCTCATTGGAAAACTCCTGCCTCTTCGAGTTGCGCGATCCGTTCGTCCGACAGGCCAGACAGGTCGCGGGCAATGGCGTGGGCATGTTCGCCCATGCCGGGCGCGCGATAAGGCGCAAAGCCATCGCGCGAGAAAGCGATGGGCGTGGCGATATGGCCAAAAGCGCCCAGCAACGGGTGGTCCAGCATGGCCAGCGCGCCGCGCATGGCCAGTTGCGGGTCGTTCTCGATCATGTCCTGGCAATCCTGCACCACGCCGCAGGCAATGCCGGCGGCCTGCAATTGCGCCATGATGGCATGGTCGGCACGCGCGGCGGTCCATGCGCCAATGTCTGGCCCGGTGATCGCCTGCAACCGCGCCAGATCGTCCGCGTCAAAGGCGGTTATCGCCACCCAGCGGTCCTCTCCTGCAGCGGGGAACACATCCTGCATGGCCACGCGCGGATCGGCATTGCCCATGCGCTGCGGGCGCTCGCCGCGTTTGGCGGCGGCCAGATAGTCGCGCATCTGCTGCACGCAGATCTCGTACATGCTGGCATCGATATGGCACCCGCGCCCGGTCTCGCGCCGGTGCTGCAAGGCGGCCGACACGCCCGCCGCCATCACGAAAGGCACGATCACGTCGCCATAGGGCACAGCGCCCGGAATGACCGGATCGCCCCCTGCCCGGCCCGTCAGGAACGTGCGGCCCGACAGGGCGCCGCCGGTGCCATCCACGCCCCATTCCTGCGCCATGGGGCCACTCTGGCCAAACACGCTGCCCGATACCATGATAATGCCCGGGTTCACCCGCGCCAGGCTGTCGTAATCCAGCCCCAGCTTGGCCATCGTGCCGGGCGAGAAATTCTCGACCACCACATCGGCCCATTCGACCAGCGGGTCCAGCACCTCGCGCGCCTCGGCCTTCTTCATGTTGAGCGAGAGGCTGCGTTTCGAGCTGTTGAGATGCGCAAACCACGGCTTGTCATCCCAATTGCCCGCCTGCGAAACCGACACCTGCACATCGAGCCGCGCCAGATCGGGGCGGGTGCGACTTTCGACCTTCACCACATCGGCGCCCAGATCGCCCAGCGTCTTGGTGGTGATCGAGCCGACCAGCGCCCAGGCGAAATCGAGCACGCGCACGCCCGAGAGCGGCCCCGGCCGATTGCCCGCATGCACCGCAGGGGCGGCCACAGCAGTGCCCTCGCGCATCGCGGCAAAGCGCTCGGGCAGGCCATCGGCGGTCTCGAAAAAGCCGCGCGCGGCCAGATGCGGATCGGCCAGCACATCGGCCGGCTCGTTCGCCACACAGGCGTTGATGCCCCGGCGCAGGCCCTCGCTGGCAATCTCGCTTTTGGTGCGCGAGGCGAAAAAGGCCGCAATCGCCGCCTCCCACACGGCGCGCGTTTCGGCGGGCAAGGTGCTGCGGTTATAGGCCAGCCAGTCAGTGCCGCGCAGGGGGTTGTCCATGCCCGCCTCGTCCATCCAGTCCGACAGGGCCTGATTGGCCGGCGCGCCCAGCCGCCCCGTCATCAGCGAATGGAAGCACCAGCCATCGGCCAGCCGCCAGATCGCCCGCACGGTCGCCTTGCCATAGGCCAGCGCGCCGCCCACTCGCGCCAACTTGCGCCGGTCGAACTGCCAGCACAAAATGCCGTTGAAATTGCGGCTGAAGGCCACCTGCTGGATCGACACATCGACATGCTGGCCCACCCCATGCGCGCCGCGGGCATAATGGGCGGCCATGGCTCCGGCGGCAGCCACCATGTCGGCATGGAAGGTGCAGGCATCGCCCGCTTCCTTGACCGGCGGCAGGCCCGGTTCGCCCGTTACCCGCAGCGCCCCGCCCATGGCCGAGGCCACCAGTTCGCCCGCGCGCCAGCCCGAACGCGGCCCGCCTGATCCAAACGGCGTGACCGAGACATGCACCGCCGTTTGGGGAATGGCCACGTCGCCCAACCCCTCAAGGCCGATGTCGTCGATGACAAAGGACGCGCCCTCGACCGGGCCGCCCAGTTGCGCGCCCATCGCGGCGAAATAGCGCGCCAGCGCCCGTTCGCCCATGCCGCCCAGAACGGCGACCCTGTGCCCTGCCAGCGGCTTCATGCGGCCACTCCCTTCAGGAAAGTGCTGATTTCGTCCGCCACGCCATCGCCCGCGCGCCAGTCGCGCCGGGTCAGCACCAGATGCGGCACGCCCGCCTCGCTCAAGGCGCGGATCTGCGCGGGCAGGTGCCAGCCCAGCGCCTCCTCCTCCTCGGCAAACCACAGGATGGCGGCGGCAGCCCGGTGGCGCGCCACATCGGCCAACAGCGCCGCGCCGCGATCGTAGAAACCGCGCGGGCCGGCGGGGCTGGCGTGCAGTTGCGCGGCGATGGCGGCGGCCGGATCACCGGTGTTTGCGGCCACTGGCGCACCGGGCGCCTCCCACATCTCGGCCAGGGTTGCGCCCGCCGCCTGCCAGCCGGCAGCGCTGGCGATCGCCCGCAAACGCCCGTCGGGCGCGGGGCTGCCGGCCAACAGGCAGGTGCGACCCTGCACCGGGGCCGCCGGTACACCCTCGCGCCGGGCATTGGTCGCGGCAATGCCTGCCTCCAGCGCCGCATCGCTCACCCCCAGCCGCGCCTGAAGCGCGCGCAGGGCCGCAGCGGTCCGCTCCTGGCTGGCCGTGCGCGCGGCCTTGGCAATGTCGAGGATCAGCGGTTCCGGCCCCTTCACCTCGCCCAGCCGGCGCATCTCGCACAGGTAATAGTACAGGCGCTGAGCGGTATCGTCGGCGCGGCTGAACACCATCGCATCGGCATGGTCGAAGGCGCCATCGGCCCAGTCCTGCACCACCGAGCGCGCCCACAGGGCAAACTTGCTCTCGAGCCAGCGGTCGGCCACGGGCATGGCGCGGTCGATGTTCCAACCCGGCAGGCTTGCCCCGCCAGCCGCCGCGAACAGATCGTGAGGCATGTCCGGCCCCAGATAATACAACATGGTCATTGCCCCAACACGCCCGGCAGCCACATGGCCATCGCCGGGAACAGGATCAGAAGGAGAAGGTGAACAAGGTCGCTGCACAGGAACGGCACCACGCCCTTGAAAATGCGGCCAATGGGCACATCGCGGGCCACGCCCTGAATGACGTAGAGGTTCATGCCCAGCGGCGGGTGCACGAAGCCAATCTCCATGGCGCGGGTGATGAAGATGCCGAACCAGATCGGGCTCATCCCCACATGTTCGACCACGGGCAGCAGAATGGGCGTGGTCAGCAGCATGAGCGCCAGCCCGTCGAGCACCGAGCCCAGCACTAGCAACAGCAGCGCCACCAGCAGCACCGTGGGCACAGCGCCCAGATGCAGGCCCGTTACCCCCTGCCCCACAGCGTCCGTCAGCCCCGTGACCGAGATGAACACGCTGAACACCATCGCGCCGATGATGACGAGGAAGATGAGCCCGCTGGTGCGCAGCGTCTCGGAAAAAGCACGCAGCAGCACCGCCCGCGTCAGCCGCCCGCGCCATGCGGTTATGGCCAGCGCGCCCGCCGTGCCAATCGAGGACGCCTCGGACGGGCTGAACCAGCCCAGCACGATGCCCCCCAGCACCAGCCCCAGCAGCGCGATCATGTCGGCAATGCGGCCCAGCGCGCGCCAGCGCTCGGCCCAGGATGCGCGCTGGGTGGCCGGCGCCATGCCCGGCCGCCAGCGGGTGAGCAACCACACCACGCCGGCATAGAACAGCATTTGCGTCAGGCCCGGAATGAGCGTTGCGGTAAACAGCTTGCCGATGGATTGCTCGGCAATGATGCCGAAGACGATGAGCGCGCCGGAAGGCGGCACCATCTGCCCCAGCGTGCCGCCCGCCGCCACCGTGCCCGTGGCCAGCGCATCGCTATACCCGCGCGAGCGCATTTCGGGCAGGGCGACAAGGCCGATGGTGGCCGTGG
>DATMUT010000709.1:0-15755 GCA_035563755.1 Novosphingobium sp. | reverse complement strand
TGATTGCGGGCGGAGGCATTGCGGGAATGACCGCGGCCGCCGCCCTGGCGCAGCAGGGTTTTGCTGTGACGCTGCTGGAGAGCGCGCCGGAATTTGGCGAGATTGGCGCTGGGGTGACGCTGTCGCCCAACGCGATGAAGGGGCTGGATTTCATCGGCGTGATGGAGGAGGCCGCCAGCGCCGGCGTGGAGCCGAAGCGCCAGCGCATCCAGCACTGGCAGGACGGCCACACCATCGTTGCCAAGGATCGCGCCAGCCAGCGGGCCACCTATGGCGCGCCCTATGTGACCATTCACCGCGCCGACCTGCACGAGGTGCTGACCGGCGCCGCGCGCCGCGCCGGGGTTGACCTGCGCTGCAACGCGCCGGTGGTCTCGAGCGAGGGCACGACCGTGACGCTGGCCGATGGCAGCACGGTGACGGGCGATGTGCTGGTGGGGGCCGATGGCGTCAAATCGGTCATCCGCCAGCGTTTCGAGCCGACAGCGCCGCATTTTACCGGCCATGTGGCCTGGCGCACGCTGGTGCCGGTCACGCCCGAATTGCAGGAACTGTCGGACTTTCCGGGCATCATCATCGGGCCGGGCGCGATGATCACGCGCTACAACATCCGCGACCGCACGGCGATGAATCTGGTGTTCTTCGCCCGCCAGACCGGCTGGACCGACGATGGCTGGACGATCCCCGTCGACCCGCAGGAGATCCGCCAGGTCTATGCCGGCTGGTGCGATGACGCGCAGAAGCTGATCGATGCAGCCTGCCAGCAGAAGATGTACAAGTGGGCGCTCAATGCCCGCCTGCCGCTCGACAATTGGGTGCTGGACGGCAATGTCACGCTGATTGGCGATGCGGCCCATGCCATGACCCCGTTTCTGGGCCATGGCGCGGCTTGCGGCATCGAGGATGGCGTGGTGCTGGCCCGCGCGCTGGCAGCTGCCCCCACGGTTGCCGAGGGGCTGCAGCGCTATCAGGCCGCGCGCCACGAGCGGGCGACCTTTATCCAGCTGGAATCGAACGCCAATGCCGACCGCATGCAGGGGCAGGATGCCAACCTGTTTGGCCTGGGCGAGATGAAGGACGAGGAATCGCTGGGCCTGTTCAAATATGATCCAAGGACGGTCGAGGTATGAGCGCAACGCCTTTTGACGGCCATTCCATCTCGGCCGAAACCGCCGCATTCCTGGCGCGCCGGCACAAGCTGCTGATCGCCAACGAATGGGTCGATGGCACCGGCGAGATGGCCACCTGCGACCCGGCCACCGGCCTCGAGATCGCGCGTTTTGCCATTGGCGGCGCGGCCGAGATCGACAAGGCGGTGGCTGCCGCACGGGCTGCCTTCCGCGGGTCCTGGCGCAAGATGACGGTGGCCGATCGCACCGCCATCCTGTTTCGCCTGGCGCGCATCATGGAGGCCAATGCCCGCCTGCTGACCGAGCTGGACATTGTCGACAACGGCATGCCGGCCTTCATCGCCGGGCTGACCACGGCCAATTGCGTCGAGATGGTCGACTACTATGCCGGCGCCGTGATGCGGATCGAGGGCACGACCATCGCGCCCCCGCGCCACATCGCCGCCGAGACCGAGGCGTTGACCTATACGCTGCGCGAGCCGGTGGGCGTGGCGGGGCTGATCGTGCCGTGGAACGTGCCGCTTTCGACCGCGATCCTGAAGCTGGCGCCGGCGCTGGCGGCAGGCTGCACGGTGGTGATGAAGCCGTCCGAGGAAACGCCGCTTTCGGTGCTGGCGCTGGGCGACATGATCGTCGAGGCGGGCTTTCCGGCGGGGGTGGTCAACATCGTCAACGGCCTTGGCGCCGAGGCGGGGCAGGCGCTGGCCGAGCACTCCCACGTCGACAAGGTGAGCTTCACCGGCTCGACGGTGACGGGCAAGAAGATCGTGCAGGCGGCGCTGGGCAACCTGAAAAAGGTGAGCCTGGAACTGGGCGGCAAATCGCCCGTGGTGGTCATGCCCGACGCCGATCTGGCGCTGGCGGTGCCGGGCGTGGCGCTGGCCACCTGGTTCCTGCAGGGGCAGAACTGCATGGCCGGCACGCGCATCTTCGTGCATGAATCGATCCACGACGCGCTGATCGAGGGGCTGAAGGGCTTTGCCGCCATGATGCAGCTGGGCCACGGGCTCGACCCTGCGACGCAGCAGGGGCCGATGATCTCGGACGGGCATGCGGCCAAGGTCATGCGCTATATCGAGGCCGGCAAGGCCGAGGGCGCGACGCTGGTGTGCGGCGGCGAGAAGCTTGATCGTGCGGGCAATTTCATCAGCCCGGCTATCTTCACCAACTGCACGCCCGACATGTCGATCGTGCGCGAGGAGATTTTTGGCCCGGTGATGGCGGTGCAGACGTTTGCCACGCTCGACCTCGACGAGATTGCCGACATGGCCAACGACACGCCCTATGGCCTGTCGGGCAGCGTGTGGACGCGCGACCTGTCGACCGCGCACCGGCTGGTCTCGCGCATCCGCGCAGGGCAGGTGTCGATCAACTGCCACGGGGCGGTGGGCACCAACATCCCCTTCGGCGGCTTTGGCCAGTCGGGATGGGGCCGCGAATTCGGCCAGGAAGGCCTCGACGCCTATCTCGAAACAAAGGCCGTGACCGCCAGACTGTAAAGGCCACTACAGCGTCAAAACAATCGAAGCCCGGCTTTCCCCTCATAGAAAGCCGGGCTTCTTTTGTCCGGATGCCCGGCGCCACCTGGGAGGGGAGCACACCGGGCCTCTGGTCTAACTCTTGCGGGGCCGGCCCTTTGAGGGCCTGACCCTCAGGCGTTGCCGATGGGCAGGTTCGACAGTTCGTGGCTGATGGCAGCGGCCGTCATCTTCAGATCGTCGAGATACTTTTCGAGCGCGTGGCTCAGCTTCATCGCCGCCACGAAGAACACCATGGTCATCGCCGCCTCGAAGTGGCCGTGCTTGAAAATCGGCACGGCGATCGAGGAGGTCTTGCCCGGCGTCAGGTTGAAATGGTTGCGGCCCTGCACGGCATAGCCCTCGGCGCGGATCCGCTCGACATCCAGGCTCACCTCGGCGGTGGCCAGATAGTTGAGGTCGATGTCCTGCGATACGCGCATGAAGCGCAGGATCATCTCGCGCTCCTCGTCAGGCGCAAAGGCCATCGACACCTTACCCGAGGCCGAGTCCAGAATAGGCAGGGTGAAGCCGGGATAATAGTGCTCGAAAGTGAGCGAGGAATTAGCGTGCGTGCTGTCGCGCAGCATCATGTCGCGGCCCACGCGAATGGCCAGCGAGACCGGCCAGCCCACGCGCTTGGTCAGCGCGACGATGTGCGGGCGGGCGATGCGCACCAGCTCGTCGTCATGCTGGAAGCCGGTGGCCAGGGTCTGCACCAGCGCGGTCGGGCGATAGCGCTTGCGCGAGGGTTCCTGCTCGATCAGGCCCTCGTACAGCAGCGTCTGCACGATGCGGCAGGCGGTGGGGTAGGGAACCTGGCTGGCTTTCGCGATCTCCATCATCGACAGCGAGCCGTGGCGGTTGATCGCCTTCAACGCGGCGATCGACCGTGTGATCGAACGAATCGGAACACCCTTTTCCATTGCGACTTTCTCCCTGTCTTCGTTGTTACCGAAGAGTGTCAGGAAGCTGTCACGTTTCCGAAAACTTGGGAAGGGTATCCGGTAGGCGGATACGCCATTTAACGTACCCGCCTGTCGGAACCGTTTACTGACCCGCCAGGATTACCAAGCCGGCACAATCACCTGACGCACAGCCTTGCCAGCGGCCAACTTGTCCATCAGCTCGTTGATTTCCTCGAGCGGACCGACCGATGTCAGCAGTTTTTCAACCGGCAGGCGACCAGCGCGCCACAGCGCCACGTAACGCGGAATGTCGCGCGCGGGAATCGAGGAGCCCATGTAGCTGCCCATCAGCGTCTTGCCATCGGCCACCAGCGAGAGCGCGTTGATCTCGAGGTTTTCGGACGGGTTGGGCAGACCCACCGTCACGATACGCCCGCCGCGCCGCGCCGCGCGATAGGCCGTGGCCAGAACCACCGCTTTGCCCACCGTCTCGACCACAACGTCGGTGCCGGTAAACTCGGCCTCGTCGCCCGGAGCAACAGCGGCTGCCGCGCCCAGCTCGAGCGCCAGCGCGCGCTTTTCCGGGCTGGGGTCGACCGCGTAGACCGGCTGCGCACCGGCGGCCAAAGCCCCCAGCAACGCTGCCAGACCCACGCCGCCAAGGCCATAGATCAGCACGCTTTCGCCGGGGCGCACCTGCGCCGTGTTCATCACCGCGCCCACGCCCGTCAGCACCGCGCAACCGAACAGCGCGGCCGTTTCGGGCGGAATGTCGGACGGGATCTTCACCACGCTGCGGCGGTCAACCACCGCCTGCGTCGCAAAGGCCGATACGCCCAGATGGTGGTGCACCGCATGCCCCTCGCACGAGAGGCGCGAGCCGCCGCGCATGAGTTCGCCCCGGCCGTTGGCCGCAGCGCCATTGGGGCACAGGTAGCCTTCGCCCGACTGGCACGCCACGCACTGGCCGCAAGAGGGCAGGAACACCAGCACCACGCGGTCGCCCACGGCCAGGTCGGTTTCCTCGGCCCCCAGCGCCAGGATCGTGCCGGCCGCCTCGTGGCCCAGTGCCATGGGCATGGGCCGCGGGCGGTCGCCGTTGATTACCGACAGGTCCGAGTGGCAGATGCCCGCGGCATCGATCCGCACCAGCAGTTCGCCCGGCTTGGGGTCGGCCAGCTGCAGCGTTTTGACGTCGAGCGGGCGGTTCTCGGCATAGGGAGCGGGGTTGCCCCCGCTCTGCGACAGCACGGCCGCCGCGATCTCCCTGGTCATCCTCTCGCGCTCCTTACTTGGCCCACTTCTTCTCGAAGTCCCACACCTCGTCAAAGCCGATGAGCGAGCAGAATTCCTTGAAGTTGAAGATGCCTTCGGGTTCGCCGATGCCGTGGTCCTTGAGGTCGCGCAGGCACTTTTCCATGGCGGTGGCGGCGACCAGCGAGGTCAGCGAGGGATAGATGGCATAGGCATAGCCGATTTCCTCGAGCACCTTGGCGTTGGGGATCGGGGTCGAGCCGCCGTTGGCCATGTTGGCCATGACAGGCTTGTCGAACAGCGAGCAGGCCTTGGCCATTTCCTCTTCGCTTTCCAGCGCTTCGGGGAACAGCACGTGGGCGCCGGCCTTCGAATAGGCTTCCATGCGACGCATCAGGCTGTCGAAGCCTTCGCTCTGGCGGGCGTCGCTGCGGGCGATGATCAGGAAGTCCTCGCTGCTGCGCGCCTCGACGGCGACCTTGATCTTCTCGACCATGTCTTCCATCGGAATGCAGCGGCGGAAGGGCGTGTGGCCGCACTTCTTGGGGAATTCCTGGTCCTCGATCTGGATGCAGGTGACGCCGGCCGCCTCATAGCCCTTGACCGTGTGGTGCACGTTGAGCAGCCCGCCATAGCCGGTGTCGCCATCGGCGATGACCGCGCTGTTGCTGGTGCGCACCAGCGTCTGCATGCGGTTGAGCATCTCGGTATAGGTGGCGATGCCAGCGTCAGGCAGGCCCCAGGCCGAGGCGGTCAGCCAGTAGCCGGTGCCATAGACGATGTCGAAGCCGACCTTGTTGGCGATGACGGCCGAGATCATGTCCTGGATGCCGGGAACGACGAAGAACTTGCCGGTGGCCAGCTTCTCGCGGAGGATGGATTGAGCCATGTCAGATGCTTTCCTGGGGTAGGTATGGTGCCGGAGATGCGCCGGCACAGGCATAAAAGGTGAGGGGGGCACGGTGGCCCCCCTGCTGTCTTGTTACTCGGCAGCCTCGGCCAGCGGCACGATCCACTTGGGCGCCTTGGGAGCGGGCAGGCCCGTCTCGGCCAGGCAGTTGGCGCGCAGCGTCTCGATGTCGGGGCCGAAGTTGAAGGTGCTCACCTCGCCGCGTTCGTCGCGCAGCTTGGCGCGCAGGGCATCGGTGGCGGCGGTGTCAACAGCGCTGCCATCTGCGGTCAGTACCACGCCGTAGCGTAGCGCGCCCTTGATGGTGACCAGGCCCTGAGCCACTTCCTTGACCAGCAGCTCGGGATCGCGATCGAGCGGGTCGCCCCAGCCGCCGCCGCCCCAGGTGATGAAGTGCAGGCGATCGCCCGCCTCGACTGGATAATCCTCGAGCTTGTTGCCCACGATGATCTCGGTGCCATCGGCCTTGATCAGCACCTTGCGCGCGCGCGCGCCCGGCTCGCCGCCGTTCACGCCCCATGGCGGCACGAACCAGCGGTCGTCGTGAATGGCGATCACGCCCGGTTCCTGGAAACGGTAGACCATGTCGATGCCGTTGCCGCCGCGGTGCAGGCCGGCGCCGCCCGAGTCAGCCACCGTCTCGTAGCGCTCGATCACCAGCGGGAAGTAGCGCTCGAGGAACTCGTTGGGCACGTTGGTGAAGCCGGGGAACAGCGAGTGGCCGTCGGGGCCATCGCCCAGCGGACGGCCCGGAATGCCGCCAAAGCCGATCTGGAACAGCTGGAACCACTTGCCCGCCTTGTCGTGCCCTGCATAGAACAGGTGCGGCGAGGACGAGAAGCCGGCGGCGTTGAGGAACTCCGGCGTCTTCTGGCCCAGCAGACCGCCCAGAATGTCGAACAGGCGACCCAGCACGTGGGTGCGGCCCGACAGAGCGGCGGGGAACTTCGGCTTGAGCAGCGACCCCTCGGGGATGCGCACGTCGATCAGGTCGTAATAGCCGTCGTTGAACAGGATCTGCGGATCGAAGACCATGATCATGTAGATGCCGAAGAACATGCGCATCATGTTCTCGTTCAGGAACATGTTGATCGAGGCCTGCGACTGCGGATCGGTGCCGTCAAAGTCAAGCACCACGCGGCCGTTCTCGCGCCACATCGTGCACTTGATCTTGTACGGGCCGTAACCCATGCCATCGTCGCAGATGTAGTCCTCGAAGCTGACCTTGTCCTCGCCGATCGAGGTGTTGATCAGGTGCTGCATGGCGCGATGGTTGCGCTCGAGCAGCAGGTCGGTGGCGGCCACGAACATGTCGTCGCCAAAGCGCTCGGCCATTTCCTGCACGCGGTGCGCGGCCACGCGGCAGCTGGCGATCAGGGCGTTCAGGTCCGCCTTGCACCAGTCGGGCGTGCGCGACTGGTGCATGACCAGCTTGATCAGGTCCTCGTTATACTCACCCTTCTTCCAGATCTTGACGGGCGGGATGCGCACGCCTTCCTGGAAGATGGAGGTGGCGTGGATCGGCATCGAGCCGGGGACCATGCCGCCGATGTCGCTCTGGTGGCCGAACATCGAGGTGTAGGCGATCAGGCGGCCGTCCTTGAAGACGGGCAGCAGCACCAGCCAGTCGTTGCAGTGCGAGATCGCGCCGCCGACCGAATAGGGGTCGGACAGGAAGATCAGGTCGCCGTCCTCGACGGTGCCCTCGAAGCCCTCCAGGAACGGCCCGATATACGAACCGAACTGGCCGACGATCATGCGGCCCTTGTAGTCGGCGATGAGCGGGAAGGCGTCGCCCTGTTCGCGGATGCCGGGCGACATGGCGGTGCGCACCAGCGTGGCGTCCATCTCGATGCGGGCGTTGCGCAGGGCGTTTTCGATGATGTCGAGGGTGACGGGGTCAACCGA
Organism: Novosphingobium sp.; assembly: GCA_035563755.1. GTDB lineage: Bacteria > Pseudomonadota > Alphaproteobacteria > Sphingomonadales > Sphingomonadaceae > Novosphingobium. The sequence continues at coordinate 8,128 of DATMUT010000709.1, read as the reverse complement.
GACGGGGGCGAAAGGCGTTTCATTCGCCTGAATGATCTGTGCGGGCATGTCTTGTGCTCCTTGCTCAGGCGAGGTTGATGAGGATGTTGCCGACGTGGTCGACGGTGCCGGTGCAGCCAGCCTCGATCAGCGTGGTCGAGTCCATCTCTGTCACGATGGCCGGGCCGGGGATGACATCGCCCCACTGCAGCTTGGCGCGGTCGTAGATCGCGGCCGGCACCATGGCGCCATCGGCCCACAGCTGGTGGTCGCGGATCTTGGCGCGGTCGATGTTGCCATCCGACTTCTCGAGCGGGGGCGCCGGCAGTTCGAGCGCGGGGCCCATCGCCACGGCGCGCAGGTTCACCAGCTCGTGCGCGCTGTCCATGTTGAAGGTGAACAGGCGCAGGTGCTCGGCGTCGAAACGGCCGGTCACGGCTGCCAGACCACCCGAACGCAGCGCCTCGGGGTCGATCGAGAGCGGCACCTCGAAGGCCTGGCCTTCATAGCGCACGTCCAGCTCGAACTGGCTGGTGATGTCGGCTTCGTCGATACCCTCGGCCAGAAGCTCGGCGCGGGTCTGCTTGGCCATTTCCTCCAGGATGCCGATCACGGCTTCCTCGTCGGTATCGGCCACGCGCTTCGAGAACGAACGCGCGGTTTCGGTGCGCATGCGGGTGGTCGCATCGCCCAGAGCGCACAGCACGCCCGGCGACACCGGCGAAACGGCGGGCCACGAACCCATCAGGCGGGCCACGGCGTTGACATGCAACGGGCCGGCGCCGCCAAAGCCCATCAGGGCGAAGTCGCGCGGGTCATAGCCCTGCTGCACCGAGATCATGCGCAGCGCGCCGAACATGTTCTCGTTCACGATGTCGATGATGCCGCGCGCGGCTTCCATCAGGCCAATGCCCAGCGCGTCGGCGATGGTCTGCACCGCCTTCTTGGCGCCCTCGCGGTCGAGCTGGAACGTGCCGCCCAGCAGGTTCTCGGGCAGATAGCCCAGCACCACGTTGGCGTCGGTCACCGTGGGCAGCGTGCCGCCCTTCTGATAGGCGACCGGGCCGGGCACGGCGCCGGCCGACTGCGGGCCAACGCGCAGGGCCTTGGTCAGCTCGGGCACATAGGCGATCGAGCCGCCGCCCGCGCCCACCGTCTTGACGTCCAGCGCCGATGCGCGGACCGACAGGTGGCCGACCTCGGTCGTGCGCTGACGGCGCGCTTCCAGGTTCTCGATCAGCGCCACGTCGGTCGAGGTGCCGCCAACGTCGAGCGTCAGGATGTTCTTGATGCCGGCATTGCGGCCCACCCAGATGGCGCCCGTGACGCCGCCGGCCGGGCCCGACATCAGCAGGCTGACCGGGTGCTCTTCCGACTTTTCCGAGCTCATCAGGCCGCCGTCCGAACGCAGCAGCGAGAGCGAACCGGCCATGCCGGCGCCGCGCAGCTTGTCGCGCAGGTTGCGCACGTACTTGCTGACGATGGGGCGCACGGCGGCATTGGCCACGGTGGTCAGCGTGCGCTCGTATTCCTGCATCTCGGGCAGCACTTCGTGGCTGAGCGAGATCGAGATGTCGGGGATGATTTCCGCGGCGATCTCGCCCACGCGCTTCTCGTGCGCGCCGTTCAGATAGGCGTTGATCATCGAGACGGTCAGCGCCTTGACGCCGCTGTCCTTGAGGGCGGTCAGCGCCGCGCGCACGGCGGCTTCGTCCAGCGGCTCGATCTCGACGCCCTGTGCGTCGATGCGACCCTTCACTTCGAAGGTGTCTTCCAGCGCGGCCAGCGGTTCGGGCTTGGGCCACACGATCCAGCCGGCAAGGCCGCCGGGCACGAACGAGCGGGCGATCTGCATCACCTGGCGATAGCCGTCGGTGGTGATCAGGCCCACGCGCGCACCCTTGCCCTCGAGCACGGCATTGGTGGCAACGGTGGTGCCGTGCAGGAAGAATTCGACGTCCGAAGGCGAGATGCCGGCCTTTTCGCAGATTGCCGTCACGCCGTTCAGAATGCCTTCCGAGCTGTCATGCGGCGTCGAGGGCGTCTTGTGGCGCCAGAAATTGCCGCTGCTCTGGTCGAAAAGCAGGAGGTCGGTGAACGTACCCCCAACGTCTACACCCAATCGATAGGTCATGTGATCCCCAGGTGGTTAGGCCGGACTCATGCGCCGATGTGGCGCCCGGCCGAGCGAAAAGACGAGTCGCGCGAGCTTATGAAAACGTTATCATTATGCAAGCACTGATTAGGTATGCGTAAGCCTTTCAGATATGCATTCCGCATTTGGGGGTGAGTCTATCCGCCCTGCGAACTTTCGCCCCGCCCGGATGGAGAGCTTGGCCCGCCAGCGTCAGACAGGGGCCAATTACGGAGGTTGTATCGTGGCGATTGATCCATCGACGCTTTGCGCGGAAAACCGCGCGTTTCTGGCCCGGCGCGCTGGCGGGCAGGGTTTGTTCATCAATGGCGAGTGGGTTTCGGCCACCGGCGGGCGCACGCTCGATACGGTCGATCCGGCAACCGGAGCGGTGATCGGGCAGATCGCCGCGGCAGGCGCTGATGACGTGAATGCCGCGGTTGAGGCGGCAAAGGCGGCCTTGCCGGGCTGGCGCGCAACGGTGCCGGTCGAGCGCGCGCGCATCCTGTGGAAGATCGCAGACCTGCTCGAGGCGAACATCGACGCGCTGGCCGAGCTTGAGACGCTGGACCAGGGCAAGCCGCTGTTTGTTGGCCGCTGGGCGGAAATTCCGGGCGCCATCAACCAGTTCCGCTTCTTTGCGGGGCAGGCGATGACCATCGAGGGCAATACGATCGAGACCTCGATCAATTACCAGCCCGCCGGCAAGCAGATGCGCGCCTGGACCCAGCGCGAGCCGGTCGGCGTGGTCGCGGCTATCGTGCCCTGGAACTCGCCGCTGGTGCTGACCGCCATGAAGCTGGCCCCCGCGCTGGCCGCCGGCTGCACGCTGGTGCTCAAACCCGCCGAGGACACCAGCCTGAGCGCGCTGCGCCTGGCCGAGATCATGCACGAGGCAGGTGTTCCGGCCGGCGTGCTCAACGTGGTGACGGGCCTTGGCGCCGAAACCGGTTCGGTGCTGGCCAGCCATCCGCAGGTCAACAAGGTGGCCTTCACCGGATCGACGGTGACGGGCAAGGCCATTCTGGACGCGGCCAAGACCAACTTCAAGCGCGTGACGCTCGAGCTGGGCGGCAAGAGCCCGACGATCGTCATGCCCGATGCCGACCTGGATCTGGCGATCCCGGGCGTGGCCAATGCGATCTATTTCAACGCAGGGCAAGTGTGCATCGCCGGCTCGCGCCTGTATGTGCACTCCTCGCGCTATGATCAGGTGGTCGAGGGCGTGGCGGCCTATGCCAAAAGCCTGAAGCTGGGCCACGGGTTGCAGCCCGACACGCAGATGGGCCCGGTGGTCTCACTGCGCCATGCCGAGCGGGTCGAGGGCTTCCTCAACCGCGCCAAGGCGCAGGGCGCAACGGTGATGGCCGGCGGCCAGCGCACCGGCGAGGCGGGCACTTTCATCACCCCCACGCTGCTGACCGATGTGCGCCCCGACATGGAGATCGTGCAGGAGGAAGTGTTCGGCCCGGTGCTGGTCGCGCAGAAGTTCGACGATGTCGAGGAGGTGATCCACGCCGCCAACGACAGCCAGTTCGGCCTGGCCGCCAGCGTGTGGACCGAAAGCCTGAGCAACGCTCACCGCATGAGCAGCGACATTCACGCCGGCACGGTGTGGATCAACTGCCACGCCATGTACGATGCCTCGCTGGCCATCGGCGGGGTCAAGGCCTCGGGCTGGGGCCGCGACTCCGGCAAGCAGGCGATGGACAACTACCTCGAGTGGAAGACCGTTTGCGCGGTCGTCTGAGGCACGCCAGGGGCGCCCATGTGCGGCGCCCCGGCTGACACAAAAAGGGCGCGAAGGGCATTGCCCCTCGCGCCCTTTTTTGCACGTTGGCGCGGGGCTTATTCGCCCAGAGCCGCCTTGCGTGCCGCCTCCAGCTTGGCCGCGTCCAGATCGTACAGATACAGGAAGATGCCATTGATGAGGAACATGGCCGCCGGGATGACCGCATAGCCCAGCGTGAGCGCCATCACCGCGCTGGCCGGTTGCTGCACGATCTTGCCGCCAGTGGTGGGCACATAGTGGAACGCCTGCAGGAACACGCCCAGCAGGCCCGCGCCCAGCGCCGCGCTGGCCTTCTCGACCACCGCCACGGTCGAGGACATCAGCCCCTCGCGCGCGATGCCGGTGGTGAAGCGGTCATAGGCCATCGCATCGCCCAGCATGGCGATCGACATCAGGATAAGGCACCCGCCGCCAGCGCCCGAGAGCACGCCGCGCCACACCAGCCCGAAGGTGTCGATTCCATGGCCCACAGCCAGCCAGCTGAGCGCCACGCCGCCATAGAGCATGACGCCAATCAGGTAGGTGCGACGCTTGCCGATGCGGCCGCCCAGCTTGACCCACAGCGGCATCGAGAGCGCCGAGACGATATTGGCCGTGACCGTGAGCCAGATCTGCCCCTGATAGCCAACGCCCACCACGTTGAGCAGGTACAGCAGGCCCGTGGCCCCCGCGCTGGCAAACGAGAGGAACTGGAACACCTTGGCGCCCAGCAGCAGCATGTAGGGCCGGTTGCCCACCAGCAGGAGCAGCTGCGACCACATGGCGGGTTGCTGGGCCGGGGGCTGGCCTTCGGGGGTTTGCGGACCGTGCAGGCGCGGCACGGCCACTGTGCTGGCGGTCATCGCGCCAAAGATGACCAGCGCCATGACCAGTCCCATCGTTGCATAGGCATGGGCGCCCTTGCCGCCGGCGCTGATGATGGCCGCCGTGCCTGCGCCTGCCAGCATCTGCCCGATCGAGACGAACACCGTGCGCCACCCGATCAGCCGCGTGCGGTCGTGATAGCTGTGCGTCAGCTCGGCCGGCATGGCGATATAGGGCACGTTGAACAGCGAATAGGCGGTGGAATAGATGATCTGCCCGGCGATCATATAGGCGATGAGCGCCGTGGGCGAGAGCGCGGGCGGCGAGAACAGCATGAGGAAGCTGATGGCCGAGAGCAGCGCGCCCACCGCCATGAACGGCTTGCGCCGCCCCCCTTTGCTGCGATGCCGGTCAGACAGCGAGCCGATGAGCAGGTCGACCACCGCGTCATACAGCTTGGCCCCCATCATCAGATAGCCGGCCACCGCGGGCGACAGGCCCAGCACCGTCGACATGAAGGCCGGGTAGTAGGCGGTCACGGCATTGAGCATGATCGACACGCCCACCGTGCCCACGCCAAAGCCCAGGCACACGCCCAGCGTCAGTTTCTGATCGGCGCGGTGCGCCGGGGCGGCCGTCTCGCTGCCGGTGGCGGCTTGCATGGTGGTGGCGCTCACGCCTCGTCTCCCTTCAGGAATTGCATGATGACGCCGGCCTTGGCTGCATCGCCCGGCGGCACGGTGGCCTCGCGCCCATCGGCCAGGATTTCGAGCGCGCGCGCGACCGATGCGTTGAGCAGCGCCAGTTCGTTCTCGGGCTTGAGCAGCAGGGTGGGGGCGCTCACCTTTTCCATCCGCTCGAAGGCGCGGTATTCAAAGGCGGCGATATAGGGCTTGGAATAGGTGCCCAGCGCCTTGAGCACATCGAGCGTGACACGGTGCAGCACCTCGGGCGGGGGCACAGGCACGGCCAGGCGCCGGTCGGGCGTTTGCATGAAGTGCGGGAAGAAGAAGGCCTGATCGCGGCAGAAATTGAACGCCCAGATCAGGTGGCGGCCATACTGGTCCGGCTCGACCACGGGGGCGTAATTGGCGATCACCGCCTCGCGCAGGTCGTCGGGATATTCGGTGATTCCATCGAGGATGACACGGCCCGTGCGCTCGGGGAAGAGCGCGGCAAACTCGCAGGCGATGCGCGCGCCGGTGTGCGTGCCATAAATATCGACGCGCTCGAAACCCAGCGCATCGATCATCCGCCGTACCGAATCGGCGAAATAGGCGATGTCGGGATGGTCAATATCGGGGGCGTCGGAATCGCCATTGCCCAGCGTATCGTGTGCAATGATCGGGCCGGTGTGACCGGCCGCGCGCAGGGCCCGCATCAGCCCCTGGCTGAACCAGGACGAGGCTGGCGACGCGTGGCACAGCACAATTGGCCGCGCCTTCGCGTCTGGCGTTTCAGGATCGAGCCGGCGCAGATGGATCTGGCCTTCCCTGACTTTGACGAAGGCGCGTTCGATTGTGCAACCGGTGTGCGCAGTTTGTGCAAGCGGGGGCGTTTGTGTGTGCGTCATGAGGGTGAGGCTAACCGCTGAAAATGGCGGAAACGCGCGGATTGCGGGGCTGTCCATCTGGCGGATACTCGCGCAAACCGGGCAGAAATGCACCGCGCGAGAGCGCTTCCTTGGGGCCATGACGCTGATCGAAACACCTGTGCCACTCTCGGCCGATGCCGATGATGTCCTGCTCTCGCGCCTGGGGCGGGCAGGGCCGATGAACATGGCCGAGGCCGTGGCCGTGATGGAGCGCCACGGCCTCGATGCGCTGGTCATCGGTCAGCCGGTCAACGTGTTCCACGCGCTGGGCCACTGGCCGCAGATTGCCCGCACGCGCCTGGGGCAGCCACCGGGCACCTTTGCCATTCTGGCGCGCCATGCGCCCGACCGGCCGGTGCTGGTGACCAGCCGCTTCCTGCATTACTACACTTGGGCCGACGGGCGCGAGCGGCCTGATGTCGACTGCTGGCTGTATGACGATCTGGCCGACACGGGCGATGTGGCAAACGCTGGCGACTTCATCGTCTGCGCCGACAAGGGCGCGGTCGCGCTCTCGCCGCTCGAGGTCGAGCGCCGCGCGGCCAGCGATGCGGCCCGGCGCGAGCGGGCGGTGTTCACCAATGCCGGCGGGGCGATCGTGGGCGCGCTCATGGGGCTTGGCGTGTGGAACGGGCGGCTGGGCTTTGACGAGCCGGTGATCGGGCAGGTTCTGGCCCGCCATGAGCATCCCGGCAGCAGTGTTTTTGCCGACAATATCCTGCGCGAGATCCGCCTCATCAAGTCGCCGCTCGAGATCGCGCTGATGGCCCGCGCCGCCGAGGCCAATGTGCAGGCACTCGAGGCGGTGGGCCATGCCGCCCGCGCGGGCGCCAGCTATCGCGAAATGCACGCCCTGTTCCGCGCCGAGGCCGCAGCGCGCGGCAATACCGCCGTGTTCCTCAACATCGACCGCGCCAGTTCCGAAACCGCGCCCTTCAAGGTGAGCGAGGGCCAGGCTCTCTTCCTCGATGCGGTCAGCCATTTCCAGAACTACCACGGCGATTTCGCCCGCACCGTGTTCATTGGCGATCCGCCGCCCGCCGCCCGCCGCAGCGCGCAGGCCGCCGCCTTTGGCTGGCAGGCCGTGCGCGAAGCATTGCGCCCCGGCCTGCGCTTCTCGCAGATTGTCGAGATCGGGCGCACAGCCGTCGCCAAGGCCGGTTTTGACGCCATGGTTGCCTTTGGCCCGCATTCGGTTGGCCTGGCTCATACCGACGAGCCGGGCGAGGACGCCGGCGGCTTCTGGCGCAAGCCCGACATCGAACTGCGCGAGGGGATGATCCTCTCGGTCGACTGCCCGGTGCTCGACACCGGCATCGGCGGCTCGGCGCATTGCGAAGACCTTGTTCTCATCACGTCCGACGGCTGCGAGCCGATCCATTCCCTTCATGATCCGGTGATTGTTGTATGACGAAACCCTTTATCCTGTCGGCCGCCATTGGCGAGCTGGCCTTGTCCGATCCCGCATGGGCCGGCCCCATTCTCGAGCAGGCGCAGAAGGCGCGGCTCGACCTGCTGCTGCTGGGCCGGCCAGGGCAACTGCCCTTCGACCCGCAGGTGATCGCCGCATGGGCCGCGCCGCGCGTGTCGACCATGGGCGTGGTGCCGGTGGTGACGGCGCGTCTGGCGCATCCCTTCCACGTGGCGCGCGCGCTTTCGGCGGTCGACTGGCTGTCGGGCGGGATGCTCGGCTGGTGCCCGGTGGGCGAGGGGCATCCGGCTGAACAGATCGCCGATCTGGCCATGGCGACCCGCGCCCTGTGGGACGGATGGAGCGATGACACGCTGATTATCGACAAGGCGGCGGGGCGTTATCTGGATGCAT
>DATMUT010000708.1:0-2397 GCA_035563755.1 Novosphingobium sp. | reverse complement strand
CCTCATGCTCGCGCATGAGCAGGGCCAGCAGCAGGACAAGCAGCAGGCTGAAGCTGAGGACCGCTGCCAGGATCGGCCAGCGCAGCCCCTCCATCATCATCATGTAGCGCAGGCGGATAAGCTGCGACCCTCGGGTGAAGGCCCCGACGTTGCGGACGATCTCCCCGCGCGCCGATTCATGTTCGACCGCTACGGGGCGCCGGTCGAAGCGGATGTCGCCGTCACGCGCCATGGTATTTTTTCGTGTATTCGATGGCGAGATCGAGCAGCCGGTCAGCGTCCTCGGGTGATGCCTTTTGAAGCAGCGTGTCGAGCACAAGCGTGTTGAGCTCGATCATGGTAATCAGGCGAACAAAATCGATGCCATGACCGTGCTCCGCGAAAGGCAGGGCAATGTTGATGAGATTGCGGGTGGTTTCGGAAATCGACGTGCCCTGCTTCTCCGCAAGGGCCTGAAGACGTTCAGCCTGACGCGCCGTCATGCTAACGCCAATAGGGATATAGTCGGCCATTCTGCTTCTTTCTATGCAGAGGCCGGTTCGGTTATCGCTTTCATAGGCTACCGCCTAAGTGGCGGAAATTCAAGCGTGGCCCGCTGTGATCGTCATTACAACGACGCCACGGCGTTGCAGTAGCCTGCATCAAAAATAGGAATATTTTAGAATAACTTAGGGTCAATTTGCAGTGTGCTGCATCAATTTGGCTAGGCTAGCGCAGATTTGCACCCTGCTGCAATCGGCGTTGCAAGGACACGGCAGGTTGCAACACCATCTAAATATCAGATAATATTGATTATTTGTGTCGAAAGCCATTTATGAGGTTCTGCGGCCATCCGCGTTCGGTGTGCTGCCTGTCCCTTCAGGAACTGGGCAATTCAGATTGACCGCGGGTGCTTGAGGATGTCTGCCGATCACCGGGCTCCTGGGCGCCGCCCAGTCGCCGACAGGCGCTGGGGTCACGGCGGTTCAGTCCTATGACAACCGGTCGCCGAGCCGCTGAATAAGATCCATCCGCTCATGCAGGATGGCGACAATCAGCGGCCGATCCTTGTCGCGGAGAAGGCAGAAAACAAAGTGATGCTCAATGCGGGCCATCCGTAAGCCGGGGTGCATATCGCTCATGTTTCGATGGGAACCCGAGCCGTGGGCGAGACGCGCGATCCCTTGTTCGAGTTTGGCCATATACGCGCGGACCTGCGCTTCGCCCCATTGCTGGCGCGTGTAGCGGATAATCGACCGGACATCAGCCTCGGCCGCCGCAGTCAGAACATAGGCGTGGCTCAAGAGGCTTGGCCCGTGCCCAATTCCTCATCAACGATGGCACTGATGCTGAGGGCCGAAGTCTGTCCGGTCAAGCCTTGCTCGATGCGCTCGCCCAGCAGCGCCTGCAATTCACGCCAAGCCTGATCGCCACTCGCATCAGCCGGGAACAGACGCTCGAGCGCATATTGCTTGATCGTCTTGCCCTGGAGGGCGGCCAATGCCTTCAGGCTCTGGTGCTGCTGGGCAGTGATGTCGATGGTCAGGCGGCTCATGAAGACCTCTTGGCGATTGCAACAAACCATCATTACCGCAAATGTGCGTTTGTGGCCAGTCTGGGGAATCCTGCCGTTTCAGTCCAGGCGCGCGGCATGGGGTGGGCTTGTCCCGCTCCTACGTCCGCGTGCCTTTTGCCATCGGAAAAAGAGAAGGAGGACGCCGCGGATGCGGCGCCCTCCTTCTCGTCAGGCAGCGATGCGCTGGTGGCGTTGGGCGAATGCGTGGTGGGGCACGTTCGCCTCACGCACGCGGCTCAAGAGGTTGGACTGGAGGCCCGAGCCTTCGCAGACGATGGCATGGACCGGCTTGAGGTTCATCAGTTGCTCGTTGCGGACGAAGCCTGCGCGCTTGCCCAGTGCACGGTTGAGGGTGAAGCGGACGGTCTTGACGCCGCGCGCGGCGGCCCAGGCGTGGGCGATCTGGTCGCAACCCTTGTGCTGGGCAGTGGTGGCGAGGATCATGTGGGGCACCCGGGCGTGGGTTTCATCAAGGGCCTGCCAGAGCAGTTCGTGGTCGTGCCAGTCGGTGCCGCCGGAGAAGATGACGACCGGGCCGGTGGGCGCGTGGTCTTCGCGGCGCTTGGCTGCGCGGGCGGCGAGAAAGTCGCGGGCGTCGATCTGGCTGGCGGTCAGGCCGGAGGAAACGCGGGTGCCTTTGACGGTCGAGAACGGGCGTCCGGTTTCGACGCGGTAGATCTCGCCGGCGTAGTCGCGCATGGCTTCCATCGCCTCGCGGCAGTCCATCAGCGTCTGGGCAATGCGCTGGGTTTCCTCCAGTTCGACGGCGTAAATTTCCGAGGGGTCGAAGGCGCGGGCCATGTCGCCCAGCTTCTTGGTGGCTTCGTCTTCCCGCTTCTCGA
>DATMUT010000707.1:0-6463 GCA_035563755.1 Novosphingobium sp. | reverse complement strand
GCCATGATCGCCACGCCCAGCGCGCTCAGTTCGGTTTGCGTGCGCCGCTCGACCGGGCGGCCCGACAGGTCGGCCAGCATTTGCAGCAGCAGGTCGTTGCGCGCGGCATTGCCATCCACGCAAATCGCCTCGAGCGGGGCGCCAAGGTCGGCCTCGATGGCGGCGATGACATCGGCGATCTGATGCGCGATGCCTTCGAGCGCGGCGCGGGCGACATGGGCCGGGCGCGTGCCCAGCGACATGCCGCAGATGATCCCGCGCGCCTGTTCCTGCCAATGCGGCGCGCCAAGGCCGGCCAGCGCCGGCACCAGATAGACGCCGTCGCTGTCGGGCACGCTGGCGGCCAGGTCGCTGAGCGCCTGCGGGCCGCCAAGGCCCAGCAGTTCGGCGGTAAAGGCGGCCGTCTGGCCCGAAACGGTGATGTTGCCCTCGAGCGCGTGGACGGGGCCGCCGCTTTCGCGCGCCCAGGCGATGGTGGAGGACAGGCCGTGGCGCGAAACCGCCCGCCCCGCCGTCGGGCACATGAGCGAGGAGCCGGTGCCCATTGTCACCTTGACCCAGCCGGGCCGGGTGATGGCATGGCCGAACAGGGCCGCGTGCGAATCGCCCATCACCGCGTGAATGGGGATGCCGGCGGGCAGGCCGGCAAAGCCCCCCGAAGTGTGGCCAAACAGCGCGTCGGAGGCGCGCACCTGCGGCAATATGCCCGCCGGAATGCCGAACAAGGCCAGCAGCCGGGGCGACCACGCGCAGGCCTCGATGTCGAGCAACTGGGTGCGCGCGGCGTTGCTGGCATCGGTGGCGTGGGTCTCGCCGCCCGTCAGGTGCCAGATCAGCCAACTGTCGACCGTGCCCACGCGCAGCCGCCCGGCCTCCAGCAATGCGCCCGCGCCCTCGCTGTTGTCGAGCAGCCAGCGCAATTTGCCGGCCGAGAACAGCGGGTCAAGGCCAAGGCCGCTCAGCGCCTCGATCTGGCCGGCGTGGCCCGCCTCGCGCAAGGTGGCGCACAAGGGGGCCGAGCGGCGGCATTGCCACAGCACGCAGGGGCCGATCGCGGTGCCATCGGCCCCGTCCCATGCGATTACCGATTCGCGCTGGTTCGATATGCCAATGGCGCGAATGTCGACCGGGCCGGGCGCTGTGGCGTTGGCTTGCGCGATCGCCTGGGCGATGGCCGCGGCCACGCTGTCGGCTATGCCCTGCGCCGATTGCTCGGCCCAGCCCGGGCGCGGGTGGACAACGCCGGTGGGTACCGACCCGGCGCCCAGAACGGCCCCGTCGATGCCCACCAGCAGCGCCTTGGTGTTGGTCGTGCCCTGATCCAGCGCAAGGATCGCCGGGGTGTCGCCCATGCGCTCAGCGGCCCAGCAGGGCGCGCAGGCTGGCGGCCATGTTGCCGGCGGTCAGCCCCGCGCGCTCCATCAGGAATTCGGCAGAGCCGGTGGGCTGGAAGCCGGCAAAGCCCAGGATCTTCATCGGGCAGGGCGTGTTCTGCGCGACGATTTCGGCCACCGCGCCGCCCAGGCCCCCGCGCACCGAATGCTCCTCGGCGGTGACGATGGCGCCGGTTTGCGCGGCTGCCAGAATGGCGGCCTCGTCGATGGGCGACATGCTGCTCATGTTGACGACGCGGGCGTGGATGCCCTCCTCGGCCAGCAGGCGCGCAGCTTCGAGCGCCCGGCACACCACGGTGCCATTGGCGATGATGGCGCCGTCATTGCCCTCGCGCAGCACTTCGGCGCGACCGATCTCGAAGGTGGCGTCGGCGGGGCGCGGCAAGGCCGGCACGCCCATGCGGCTGATGCGGATGAACACCGGGCCGTCGATGGCGGCGGCCGCGCGGATGGCCTGATCGGTCTCCCACGGGTCGGCGGGCACCAGCACGGTGATGTCGCCCATCGTGCGCAGCCAGGCCACGTCCTCGATCGAGTGGTGCGTGGGGCCAAGCTCGCCATAGGCCACGCCGCTCGAAATGCCGCACAGCTTCACATTGGCCTGCGAATAGGCGCAATCGGCCTTCACCTGTTCGAGCGAGCGGCCCGTGAGGAAGCAGGAGGCGCCGCTGACGAAGGCGATCTTGCCACCATTGGCCAGCCCCGCGCCCACGCCAATCATGTTCTGCTCGGCAATGCCCACATTGACCAGCCGCTCGGGAAACAGCTTGCGGAAACCGCCCAGCTTGCTCGACCCGACGCTGTCGTTCACCACGGCGACAATGCGCTGGTCCTGCGCGCCCAGCGCCTCGAGCGCGGCAACATAGGCGTCGCGGCAGTCGAAAAGGCCCGATGTTTGGGGGGCGGGGCTGCTCATGCGTCGAGTTCCTTCATGGCCTGGGCATATTGCTCGGCATTGGGCACGCCGTGGTGCCAGCTGGCCTGGTTTTCCATATAGGACACGCCCTTGCCCTTCACGGTATTGGCGATAATGCACAGCGGCCGCTCGCGCGCGATCGACCCATCGAGCAGCGGCAGCAGCGCCTCGATGTCGTGCCCGTCGATCTCGGCCACGTCCCAGCCAAAGGCGCGCCACTTGTCGGCCAGCGGCTCAAGGCTCACGGTTTCCTCGGTGGGGGCGCCCTGTTGCAGGCGGTTGCGGTCGACGATGAGCGTCAGGTTGGCCAGCTTGCGGTGGCCCGCGGTCATGGCCGCTTCCCAATTGCTGCCTTCCTGCAACTCGCCATCGCCGGTGATGATGAAGGTGCGGTGGTCGGCGCCGTCGATCTGGCCGGCAATGGCAATGCCCACCGCCACCGGCAGGCCGTGGCCCAGCGGGCCGGTGTTCGTCTCGACACCGGGGATCTTGACCCGGTTGGGGTGCCCGTTCAGCCGCGAGAGGGGCTGCATGTAGGTCTTGAGTTCGTCCCGCTCGAAGAAGCCGGCCATGGCCAGCACGCTGTAGAGCGCGCCGGTGGCGTGGCCCTTGGACAGGATGAAGCGGTCGCGGCCAGGCCAGCGCGGATTGGCCGGGTCATAGCGCATCGCGTCGAAATAAAGCGCGGCCAGCGCATCGGTGGCCGACAGGTCGCCGCCGGGATGGCCCTGGCGCGCCTCGAACACCATGGTCAGCGCGCTGCGGCGGATCTGGCGGGCCATTTCGCGCACATGCGCCGCCCTTTCGGCAAGCGTGCCGGTTGCGGTGCTGGTATGGGCCGATGCGGCGCCCGAAGCTGTTTGGGGGGCGGCGGACATGGGGTGTAGCTCTCCGTTGTTATGGCTGGCGGCTTATAACAAGCGAAAGCGAACGGCAAGAACCGTCTTTCGTTTTATTCCTTTCGCTTTCCTTTTTGCGCTGCGCCCGCTTGCGTGCCTTCCGCAAACACGCTAACGCACAAGGGAATTGAGCGACACGACAAGAGATCGCAAGGAGAGGTGGCGGTGACCGGCCGTAAGGAAAAAGCCCGGATTGGCCTGTCTGTGCCCGGCGCCCTGTCGAGGAGTGTCGTGTTGTTGGCGCTGCCATTGGCTATGGGCGGTTGCAAGGTCGTGACGGCCGAGCAGGACCGCGCCCTGCGCGCAGGCACCGTGGCTTTCGATGCGAGCGGCTGGGTGGCCTCGGTGTGGAGCGGCCGCGCACGCGCTGCCTTTGCCGCGCGTCAGGTGCCGCTGGCCGATGTGGCTGGTGCGGCCCGCGCGGGGCGTCTGGCCGCGCTGGGTGCGGCGCATGGGCGCAGCCCCGGCGTGGACGCGCCTTTCGTTTTCGTTGTTCAGGGCGCGGGCGTGGTGGCCGATGTCGATCGCGCCTCGCCGGCCGCTTCGGCAACGGTGCAGGTGGCCGGTGTTGGCCCGGTGCGGGTGGCTTTGGGGCCGCTCATCCTCTCGACGGCGCTGCGCGATGCGCTGCCTTTTGTCTCCTTCGACGACATGCCCGACCAGATGGCCTATGGCGCCATCGCGCAGGACATGAACCGCCGGGCGATGGCCGGCGTTGCCCCCGTGGCCGCCCGCCTGACGCGCGGCCAGCACATCCGGTTCGAGGGCGCAATGGTGGCCGACAGCGCTCAGGACGACGTGTGGACCATCGTTCCCCTGCGCCTTTCGCCCGAGGCTGGCGCATGAGCGCGCCCGTGCTTTCGGCCTGCGGCGTGGTGCGCCGCTATGGCGGGGTGACGGCGCTGGCGGGCGTGGATTTTGCCGTGCATGCCGGCACTGTCAGCGTGCTGATTGGCGAGAATGGCGCGGGCAAGTCGACGCTGATGCGCATTCTGGCCGGCATCGAGCAGCCCAGCGAGGGGGAACTGCATATCGATGGCGCGCCGGTGGTGCTCTCGGGCGTGCGCGATGCGGCGCGGCGGGGCATTGCCATGGTGCATCAGGAACTGAACCTGTGCCCGAACCTGTCGGTGGCCGAAAACATCTTCCTGCTGGGCGGGGGGCGCGCTGTGCCCGACCGCGCGGCCGAGCGGGCCCGCGCGCGCGACCTGCTGGCCCGGCTGGGGCAACAGATCGACCCTGACCGGCGCGTCGACACGCTGAGCATTGGCGAGCAGCAGATCGTCGAGATCGCCAAGGCGCTGGCCGAGGAGTGCCGGGTGCTGATCCTGGACGAACCCACCTCCGCGCTGAGCGAGGCCGAGGTCGAGGTGCTGTTCTCGGTCATTGCCGACCTGAAGCGGGCGGGGGTGGGCATTGTCTATATCTCGCACCGGCTGGAAGAACTGCTGCGCGTGGGCGACCAGATCACCGTGCTGCGCGACGGGCGCATCGTCGCGCAGGCGCCGGTTGCGCAGGCCTCGGTCGGCTGGATTGTCGAGCGGATGCTGGGTCAGGCCGGCCGGCTGGAGCGCGCCGCCGATGCGCCGGCGCAGGCAGGGCCGGTGGTGCTTTCGCTGGAGGGCGTGTCGCGCCCGCGCGACCGGGTGTCGGCCGCGCTGCACGATGTGGGCGTCGATGTGCGGGCGGGCGAGATACTGGCGGTGTATGGCCTGCTCGGCTCGGGCCGCACCGAAATGTTCGAGGCCGCCTTTGGCGCGCGCTCTATTGCGGGCGGGCGCGTCACGCTGGCCGGGGCCGACATCACCGGCCTCTCGATTGCCGAGCGGGTGCGCCGCGGCCTGCTGTTCGTGTCGGAGGACCGCAAGGCGCAGGGCCTGTTCGCCAACATGAACGTGGGGGCCAACATCTCGCTGGGCGATATCGCCCGCTTTGCCCGCGCGGGCGTGGTGCGCCGCCGCGACGAGGCCGGCGGCATCGCCGCGATGATCGCCCGGCTGGGGGTGAAAACCGCCTCGGCGGGCGCTGCCATCACTTCGCTCTCGGGCGGTAACCAGCAGAAGGCGCTGATCGGGCGGGCGCTGATGCCCGGCCCCGCCGCCCTGCTGCTCGACGAGCCGACGCGCGGCATCGACGTTGGCGCCCGGGCCGAGGTTTTCGCCACCATCCGCAAGCTGGCGGGCGACGGGCTGGCGGTGGCCTTCACCACCTCGGACCTGATCGAGGCGCTGGCCATTGCCGACCGCATCGTGGTGATCGCCAAGGGGCGCATCACGCTGGATGTGCCGGCGCAGGCGGCCAGCGAGGCGATGCTGGTGGCCGCTGCCAATGCCGGCGGCGCCGAAGTGCACCCCGCCACCGTTTCCGCCCCGATCGGCCCCTCTTTGCATCCGGTAACGCAATGACCACAGGCACCATGACCTCATCCTCTCCCGCCACCGCTGCCGCCGATACAACGCCGGCCCCTGCCGCCCCTCGCCAGCGGGCGGGGCTTGGCGCGCTGCTGCTGCGGTTTCGCACGGTGCTGGCGCTGGTCGTGGTGGTGGCCATCTTTGCCGCCTTCGCGCCCAATTTCCTGTCGCTGGCAAATGCGGCCATCATGCTCAAGCACATTGCCATCGTTGCGATTCTGGCCATTGGCATGACCTTTGTGATCCTGACGGGCGGCATCGACCTGTCGGTGGGCTCGATTGCGGGGCTGGCGGGCATGGTGGCCGGCGCGCTCATCCTGAATGGCCTGCCGGTGGCGGGCTATGTGGCTTATCCTTCGGTGCCGGTGGTGGTGCTGGCGGCGCTGGGGCTGGGGGCGCTGATCGGGCTGGGCAATGGCATGCTGGTCAGCCGGCTGGGCGTTGCGCCTTTCATTGCCACGCTTGGCACCATGTATGTGGCGCGCGGCGCGGCGCTCCTCATGTCGAACGGGGCGACCTTTCCCGATCTGGTGGGGCGGCCCGAACTGGGCAACACCGGCTTTGCGCTGATTGGCGCGGGGCGGTTGCTGGGTGTGCCGGTGCCGGTGTGGCTGCTGGCGGGCCTTGCGCTGGTGGCGGCCTTTGTGGCGGGCGCCACGGCCTTTGGCCGGCGGGTCTATGCGGTGGGCGGATCGGAGCGGGCGGCGCTGCTTTCGGGCGTGCGGGTCGACCGGGTGAAATGCGCGGTCTACGCCATTTCGGGGGCCTGCGCGGCGCTGGTGGGCGTCATGGTGGCCTCGGACCTAGTGGCGGCGCATCCGGCCTCGGGCGAATCCTTTGAAC
>DATMUT010000706.1:0-3792 GCA_035563755.1 Novosphingobium sp. | reverse complement strand
TTCCCCGTGCCCGACGCGACGCTGGCCCATGTCGAGAAGCTGTGGGCGATCATTGGCGTGCTGGGCGATGCGCGCCAGACCGCCGAGGACCGCCACATTGGCATGGGCGAATGCCTGCGCCTGGGCAGCCGCATGCCGTGGGGCTATGACGCGGTCTATCGCTATGATTTCCAGGGCGCGCTCGACCGGGTGGAGCAGCGCGCTTTGGTGGTGAACCCGCAGGATGACCTGTGGGAGGTGACGCAGGAGAATGCGCCGCGCCTGCGCAACGGGCGCTTGTGGAACATTCCGGGCAAGGCGCATGGCTTCCTGAAATACGACCATGCCGAAGTGGTTGCCCATATTCGCGCTTTCCTTGAAAAGGCGGATTGAGGCGCGGCAAGGCATGGTGATAGGCTGAATCGATCGCCAGCAAATTTTTCCTATCCGACTGGCGGCAAGCTGTGCAACGATGGTGGTCTTGATGTGCATTTGCAATGACACAACGGGCTCACGACTTTGATCAAAGTCCGGGCAGGGCGCATGGCCTATGCCCGGACATGCCAGTCACCCCGCAAGGGGCGGCCCCCAAGGAGGACAGGATAGTCATGTTCGATCGTCGCCATTTCATCGCCGGATCCTCGGCGTTGGCCACTGCGGCCGCTTTTGCCCCGCGCATGGCCTTTGCCGCCGAGCGCGCCGATGTCGTGATCGTGGGCGCGGGGCTGTCGGGCATGAATGCGGCGATGCTGCTTTCCGACCTTGGCATGAAGGTCATCGTGCTCGACGCCAGCGATAAGGTGGGCGGACGCGTGCGCACCATTGACACGGTGGATGGCCCGCTCGATGTGGGCGCCAGCCAGGTGGGGCGCGGCTACGCCCGCGTGATCGACGCCTGCCAGAAGCTGGGCCTGCAACTGGTGCCCGAGGACCGCGACCTGCTGGCCTTTGGCGCGCATATGCTGGGCGGGTGGATCGACACCAAGACGTGGGAGAGCAACCCGCTGAACCAGACCGTGGGCGATGAACGCCGCATCCCGCCGCATCTGATGGGCCAGGCGATGGTGGCCAAATACAATCCGCTAAAGGAGCTGGACGAGTGGCTGGACCCCAAATACGCGCCGATGGACATTTCGCTGCGCCAGCTGATGCAGCAGAAGGGTCATTCGGCGGCGGCGATCGAGCTGGCCAAATTCTCGGCGCCGGGCATTGGCATCGATGAAACCTCGATGCTGCGCATGTGGCAGGAGGAAACGCGCGGCGCGCTGGACCGCAAGCTGGGGTCCGAGCCGCCGCGGCGCGACCACCCCTTTGGCGAGGCGAACGATCACAAGCTGATCAATGGTTTGGCGTCGATATCGAACATTGTCGGTGGCTGCGCGGCGCTGCCCCGGGCCATGGCGGCGCGGCTGGGCGATGCGATCCGGCTGGGCAAGCGGGCGGCGCGCATTTCGCTCACCGACAAGGGCGGCACGGTGACTTGTGCGGACGGGTCGGTCTATGCCGGGCGGTATATCGTTTCGGCGCTGCCCTTCACCATGCTGCGCGACGTGGCCATCGAGGGCAAGCCCAACCCCACCGCCCGCGCGGCGATCACGCAGATGCCCTATGCCAATACGGCGCGCATGTATCTGACCGCCGAAAAGCCCTTCTGGCTCGAGGATGGCCTGCCGCCCAGCTTCTCGACCGACGGGCCAATCGGCATGTTCTGGGCGATCGACAATCACACCGGCACCGGCCGCCACCGCGCGATGGTGGTGATGGTGGGCAAGGTGGGGCAGGCCATCGCCAGCATGGATGCGGCGCAGGCGCAGGCCTTCGTGCTGGACGAGCTGGTCAAGCTGCGCCCGGCGGCCAAGGGCAACCTGCGCTTTGTGGCCTACAAAGACTGGATGCGCGACCCGCTGCAACGCGGCTGCGGCTTCAGCCTTGCGCCGGGTCAGGTGAACGGGTTTGCCCGCGACATGGTCAAGCCCTGGCAGGTGCTGCACTTTGCCGGCGAGCACACCCGCCGCCTCGATTTCGGCATGGAATCGGCCATGGAAAGCGGCGAGCGCGTGGCCATCGAGATCGCCGCTCGCGGGTAAGGCGCCATATCGCCGCCTGTCGGTCAGCGACGGGCGGCGCATAGGCTGCAAGCATTGCACAAATCATGATCGCGCAATGCACGAAGGCGGGCACTGGCCCGGCCAGAGCGATGAGGAAATGCATGACCCCCGCCCGCATGACAGTTGCCCGCATGATCCTGCCCATGATGCTGCTGGCTGGCGCCGGCACGGCGCTGGCGCAGGGCCAGCCCTATGCCCCACCCGCCACGGTTGCCGATGTGGCCAAATACGCCCCGCCTGCGCCCGACTACGACAATCCGGCCAATTGGGCCGCCGGGCCGCAGGGGCTGGGCGTTGCGGCCACTTTGCCGGCCGGGGCCAGCGCCATTGCCGCCCATCCGGCAGTCGACGTGTTCTATGTGCACCCCACCACCTTCAAGGGCGGCCCCGGGCATCTCAACCAGGACCCGGCCGATCCGGCTGCCAACAAATGGGCCGACGAAAGCGTCGTTGCCCGGCAGGGCGGGGTGTTTTCGGGCTGCTGCCGCGTGTTCTCGCCGCGCTACCGGGCGGCGGCCTATGGCGCGTTTGGCTCGCCGGCCTTGCAGGGGGCGGCCTTCGCGCTGGCCTATTCCGATGTCGAGCGCGCTTTCGACTGGTATCTGGCTCACGAGAACCACGGGCGGCCCTTCATCATCGCCGGTCACTCGCAGGGCGCGTTCCATATGGCAACGCTGCTCGAAAAGCGGATTGATGGCACGCCGCTGCAAAAGCGCATGGTGGCGGCCTACATCATCGGCATCAACATTTCCGAGGGCGAGTTTGGCCACCGCTTCCACCATGTGAGCATGTGCGACACGCCCGCGCAGACCGGCTGCGTGCTGCAGTGGAACGCGCTGCTCGATGGCACCGACCTGACGGCGGCGGCGCATCGCTATGAGTCGATGTATATTGCCAAATATGGCGACGAGCCGGGCAAGAAGACGCTCTGCATCAATCCGGTGACGTTCGATCGCAAGCGCCCGGCCTCGATCTCGTCGCAGGCCAAGGGTGCGGTGCCGGGCGCGCCCGGCCTTGGTGCGATGCAACCCTTGCGCGCGGGCGCGGTGGCGGCGGTGTGCGAGAATGGCCTGCTCAAGGTTGATCTGGCGCCGGGGCTGGGGCTGGATGCGCTGCCCGGCGGGGTCATGCATTACCACGATTTCGGCCTGTTCTATGCCGACATTCGCGCCAATGTGAATGTGCGCGTGGCCGCCTGGCTAAAGGCCCACAAGGGCAAGTAAACGGCGCGAGGGGGGCTGCCCCCCTCGCACCACATCAATGGTTTACAACCACATGGCCGGTTCGCCGCCCAGCGACGGATCGGCCGCAAAGCTGTTCTCGGGGCGCGGCAGGCCCAGGTTCTCGCGCAGGGTCGCGCCCTCGTATTCGGTGCGGAACAGCCCGCGCTTCTGCAGGATCGGCACCACCTGATCGACGAAATCCTCGAGCGCGCCAGGCAGGTAGTTGGGTGAGAGCGAGAAACCGTCGGCCGCGCCCGAGAGGAACCAGGCCTCCATCATGTCGGCAATCTGCTCGGGCGTGCCGGCCTGGGCATAGCTGGCCCGGCTGACGCTGCAGCGCCGCGCCAGTTCGCCCAGCGTCAGCTCTTCGGCGCGCGCCATGGCGATCAGTTGCTGCTGCACCCACTGCCCGCCATTGGTCAGCGGAATGTCGGGCATCTTGTCGTCCGGCCCATAGCCGGCGGCGGTAAAGTCGAAGCCGA
>DATMUT010000705.1:0-2803 GCA_035563755.1 Novosphingobium sp. | reverse complement strand
CGGGCCGCCGCCAAAGCCGCCACCGCCCCGGCTGCCGCCAAAACCGCCGCCCGAGCCGCCGCCCGAACCGCCATGCGCAGATCCGCCGGCGCCAGCGCCACCGCCACCAGCGCCACCTTCGCCACCGGGGGGCGACCCGGGCGGCGGGCCATCGCCCATGCCCATTCGGTCGCGCCGCATGGGCAGCGGCTTGCCCAGATTGCCAAAGAAGTTGAAACCCCAGCGCACGCGCTGCTCGTCCTGGCGGGCCAGCGTAATGGCGCGCGCGTCGATCTGGGTAATGAGGCCCGTGGTCGCATCGCGGGTGATGCGGCCGGCGTAGGCCTGCTCGATGGCTGCGGTAACCACGCCAGGGAAGGAAGAGGTGACGTTATTCGAACGATTGCGGAAATATTCGACAATGATGTTCGAATTGCCCTTGAGCATGGGCAGCGTCCAGTTCAGCCCCAGCTTGATGTCGTGGTTACTCTCCTTGCGCAGATCGGCGTTGCCGCCCGAAATGCTGGTCACCAGCACCGACTTGCCGGTCACATAGTCATAGGCCGACACATTCTGCGTGGCGGTCACCGGCGCGCCCAGATTGCTGAGCGAGGGGGCCGCCTCGCTATAGAAATAGCTGCCCTGCAGGCCCAGCTTGGGGGTCAGGTTCCAGGTCAGCCCCGCGCTCCAGTTGCCCAGGAAGCCGAAGTCGGAATACTGGTCGAAGCCGGCGCTGAAGTTGGCGGTCATGTCGCCCAGGAACTCGGCCACATGCTCCTTGCGGCTGGTGAGCGGCACCGACAGGTTCACGCCCGCCGACGCATCGCCGCGCTTGAGGTCGGAGCCTGCCGCCACCGAGCTGAGCGATTTCTGCCCGGTATAGGCAAAGCCGCTCTTGACCGTGGCCATCACCCGGCCCGTGGGCAGGCGCGCCAGTTGCCCCGCCAGCGTCACCAGCGCGGTGGCCGTGTCCGACCGGGTTTCGGTCAGCGTGTAGCCATTGGCCGGAATGCCGGGCAGCGCGCCGGTGATGTCGAAGTCGCCGGCCAGCGCGCCGTCCTGCAGGCTGGTCTGCGCATCGCTCGAAATCTGGTTGAAAGCCCGCAGGCGGGTGGCGGTGTGGCCGGTGTCGACCGTGGCCGACAGCTGCCAGCCCACCACCTTCTTGTTGAAGCCCAGGCCCGCATTGAACGTGTCGGTCTGGGTGTAGCGCGCCAGCGGGCTACCGATCGAGCGCACCGCCGTGTCACCCGCCAGATTGCTCAGCGTAACCGTGGTCAGGCCCGAAAGGCTCTTGCTGTCGGCGCGGCTGGCGGTGGCGTTGAGGGTCACATTGCCCCCCTTCTCGCCCACGCCGAACGGGATGGTGTAGCTGCCATTGGCCGAATAGTCGTTCGTGCGCGCCACCAGCGAGCGGTAGTCGGCCGGGCTGCGGTCGGTCGAGACGGTGGGCTGGCTGCCGCTGGTCTGGCTGACCCCGCGCTCGGCCTCGGTCAGCATTGATGTGTGGTCGGCGCGCAGCTTGACGTTCATGCGCCGCCCCTTGTCGATGCGCGTCACGCCCAGCGAGCCCTTGACCGTGGAATAGCCGCCACCATCGGGCTGCTGGTATTCCACCTCGACATCCTTGGCGTGGTAGTGGTCCTTCAGGATGAAGTTGACCACGCGCTGATCGGGCGAATAACCGTATTTGAGCGAGACTTCCTCGGGCAGTATCTCGATCTTCTTGATCGCTTCGGGCGGCAGGTCGCGCAATTCGCGGAACGAGGCGATGCGCAGCCCATTGACCAGAATGACCGGCATGGTGGCGCCGCGCCCGCGGCCGGTGCCGGTCTGGGGCGAGATGGCGTCGAGCAGGTCGGTGATCGAGCTGACCCCGTAGGAGGCGATGTCTTCCTCGTCGAGCGTGGCGATGGGCGGCTGGGCGGCATCGACCTCGCCCTTCAGCCGCTCGGCCACGACCACGATCTCGCGCTTGTGGCCATTGGCGGTGATGGTGCCGGCACTCACATGCGTTGGGTCGCCAGCAGGGGTTTGCGCGGCGGTCTCGGCATTGGTGGCTTCAGCACCGGCGGTCGGGCCATCGCCGGCAGGCGCGCCGGCGGCAGCGGCAGTTTGCCCCGCAGGCGCAACTTCCTGCGCCATGGCGCCTGCCACGGGAACCAGCGCCCACGCCAAAGACAGCGGAACGAATGCAAACCTGCGCAACGTCAAAACCCCTTCTGGTCAGCGGAAAAACCCTGCCCCTCATGGCAGGCCGCGGGCACACCCCGATGTCGCCGATGCGGTATCGCCGCCCGTGTCGCAAGCAAGGCAAGGTATCATTTTGTCGCGCTGCGGTTACATGCACATGACCCGCCCTGCCCCCAGGATGCGGACAAACCCACCCCACAACTGTGCCCCGCGCGCGTCGCCTTTGCGCCGCTGTCGACAGGCTGTGCCTTTTGTCTGGCCTTTTGGAGCGCTTGGGTCTATGTGCCCGCCCAAATCCTCCTTGACATATTTGGAAACCGATAAACCGGATGGCAAAAGAAGAACTGCTCGAAATGCGCGGCCAGGTGGTCGAACTGCTGCCCAACGCGATGTTCCGCGTGCGGCTGGAGAACGATCACGAGATCCTGGGCCACACCGCCGGCAAGATGCGCAAGAACCGCATCCGCGTGCTGGTGGGCGATGAAGTGCTGGTGGAACTCACCCCCTATGACCTGACCAAGGGGCGCATTACCTACCGCTTCATGCCCGGCCGCGGCGGTCCCGGCCCCTATTGATGGGGACCATGGGCGAAGCCGCGCCCAGCCTCATTCTCGCATCCACCAGCCCGCGC
>DATMUT010000704.1:0-5043 GCA_035563755.1 Novosphingobium sp. | reverse complement strand
CACGCCGGTGCCCTTTGGCTATTCGCTGCTGCTGCACCGCACGGCGCATGTGTTCTGCCTGACGCTGCCTTTTGCGCTGGCGGGCAATCTGGGCTGGTGGGTGCTGCTGCCCGGCCTGCTGGTGGGCTACACCTTCTTCGGCCTCGACGCGCTGGGCGACCAGCTGGAAGAGCCTTTCGGCACCGAGCCCAACGACCTGCCGATCGACGCGCTGGTCCGGGTGATCGAGCGTGATGCGCTTTCGGCGCTGGGGGGCGGGACCGTGCCGCCGCCGCTCGCGCCGGTCGATCACCTGCTGCTCTAGGTGGGGCTTTTCGCCGCGCCGCCCTCCGCCTGCCGGTTATGAGCAGCGCGCGTGCCGCAACCGCGAAGTCTCGCTTGAAGAAGGGCCGCAAATGGGGCAGGCAACGCGGGTAAGCGCCTTTTGAAAAGGATTTCATTTTCCGATGAGCACCCGCACCGTCAGCACCGGCATCCTGCCCGCCATCGCCCAGCGCTGGTCGCCCCGTTCCTTCGACGGCAGCGCCGTTGCAAAGGGCGACCTCGACCTCATCCTCGAGGCGGCCGGCCTTGCCCCTTCGGCCTTCAACTACCAACCCTGGACCTTCCTGTATTCGGTCAAGGGCGATGCCAACTGGGACACTTTCCTTTCGCTGCTGGTCCCGTTCAACGCGGGCTGGGCCAAGGAAGGCGGCGCGCTGGTGTTCATCGTGTCCGAGAAGGACATGGTGCAGGGCGAGAAGTCGAACGCCAACCACAGCCACAGCTTCGACGCGGGCGCGGCCTGGGCCTATGCCGCCCTGCAGGCAACCGCGCTGGGCTATGACACGCACGGCATGACCGGCCTCGACTTCGACAAGGCTGTGGCCGAGCTGAACGTGCCCGAGACACACCGCCTCGAAGCCGCCTTCGTCATCGGCAAGCGCGGCCCGGTCGAGGCGCTGCCCGACTTCCTGCAGGCCCGCGAAGCCCCCGCGCCCCGCAAGCCGGTGGGCGAAGTCGCCCGCGCCGGCCGCTTCGCGTAATCGCAGCGGCAGGCTGACGGGCGCCCCCCGTTCTGGCACCCTGGCGACAATGCCATATCAAGAGCCCCGCCCGCCGCATGGCTGGCGGGGCTTTTTGCTCAACCGCTTTTTCCAAGAGCGATAAGGGCAAACCCTGAGCCCGCCCTGCGCCGGGCCGCAACCGTTGTTGATGGATAAGGCCTTTTGCCCCATCCGCCGCTTGCGAGACGATCGTTGCCCTTATTTCAGCAAGCTGACCTGCTGCATGTCCTGCGCCGACTGGCGCGCGACATGCGCGGCAATGCGCTGCCCATCATGGCCGGCTTCACAGCGCTGCTGGTCGTCTTCGCCGGATGCGCGATCGACGGCACGCGCCTGTATATGGTCCACGCCCGCCTGCAACAGTCGTGCGATGCCGCCGCCCTGGCCGGGCGGCGCGCCATGACCGACACATCCACCACGAACACCACGCTCGATGCCACGGCAACGGCGGCGGCCAATGCCTTTTTCGCCGCCAATTTCCGCAATGGGTGGTATGGCACCACCAGCCTGTCCTTCACCCCCAGCAAGACATCGACCGCGCAGGTGGCCGGCACCGCAAAGGCCGTTCTGGGCATGACGCTGATGCGCGTGTTCGGCTATGCCACCGCCACGGTCAACGTGACCTGCCAGGCCAGCTACAACGTGACCGATACCGACGTGATCTTCGTGCTCGACACGACCGGGTCGATGGCCTGCCTGCCCTCGGATTCCGACGCGACCTGCACCAGCTATGTCGGCTCGGCCGGCACCAGCGCCTATACCCGCCCGGCCGACGGCAGCGCCTCGGGCAACGACAGCGTGGCCGGCTATCCGGGCACGACCGGCTATGGCGTGCCCGAAAAATCGGGCTCGCGCATATCGGCGCTGCGCACGGCCGTGCTGTCTTTCTATGACACGATGGCCTCGGCCGCGGCCAACAGCGGCGCCAATGTGCGCTATGGCTTTGTCACCTACACATCGACAGTAAACGCGGGCAAGGCGGTGATGGAAATGTCGCCCGCCTATATCGTGGGCGGCACCGGCAGCCCCAACACCGGCTGGACCTATGACTCGCGCACGCAAACCGGCACGCAGTCGAACACCACCTGCCAGTTGCTGATCTTCAACTGCACCACCACCTACACGCCTGTCTGGACATACCAGTCGCTCAGCCAGAACCTGACCTCCTTCGTGACCGGCGCCACGATCGATGACCCTTCCAAGACCACCTCGGCCACCAGCCAATGGACCGGCTGCCTCGAGGAACGCTACACGACGCCCGGCGTGATGACCTTCAACACGTCGAGCCTGCCGCCCGACCTGGACCCCGACCTGGTGCCCACCAGCGACATCAAGACGCAGTGGAAGCCGATGTGGCCCGACGTCTTCTACGCCCGCAACGGCTTTACCAGCACCGCCACAGCCACCAGCACCGGCGATTCGCAAGGCAACTTCCCCGTCAGCTGGTCCTCGAACAACGACCCCAACTACGGCACCGCACCTGTCTATCAATATGGCCTGGTCAGCTGCGGCAAGCCCGTCTCGCGCCTGCAGACCATGACCCGCACGCAGGTATCGGCCTATGTCAACGCGCCCGATTTCGTGCCCATGGGCGGCACCTATCACGACACCGGCATGATCTGGGGCACGCGCCTGCTCTCGCCGAGCGGCATATTCGGCAATGACACCGCGCCGCCCACCGGGCATTCGGCGCCCAACCGGGTCATCGTGTTCTTCACCGACGGCGTCATGGCGCCCAGCACCTACATCTATGGCATGTACGGCAATGAATATTACGACAAGCGCGTATCGGGCGGCGATTTTGCCAATCTGACCAATTACCACAACGCCCGCTTTCTGGCCGAATGCGCCGCAGCCAAGGCCCGCAACATCAATGTGTGGACCGTGGCGCTGGGCATGAGCACCACCTCGCAGTTGCAGGCTTGCGCCAGCTCCACCTCGCAGGCCCTGGCATCGAGCAGCGGTTCGACGCTGGCCACGCAATTCGCCTCGATCGCCACGCAGGTGGCCAAGCTGAGGCTGACGCAATGAGGTGGCGGCAAGGGGCACAAGCGCTGCTGCGGGAAACGGCCGGCGCCGCGCTGGTCGAATTTGCCATGGTGCTGCCGGTCATGCTGCTGGCGGGCATGGGCCTGTGCGAACTGGCCTACGAAAGCTACATGCAGGCCGTGCTGGCCGGCTCGGTCGATCAGGCCGGGCGCAACGGCACCATTCAGGGCGCCAGTTCCGCCACCATCGATGCCTCTGTCCTCTCGGCGGTGCAGACGATCAACGGCAAGACCGCCTTCGCCTCGGGCTACCCCACCCGCAAGAGCTACGCCGATTTCGGCTATGTCGCCCCCGAACCCTTCGTCGATGCAAATCTCAACGGGGTGCACGATGCCGGCGAATGCTACACCGATGTGAACGGCAACAATGTGTGGGATGCAGATCCGGGCACAACCGGCATGGGCGGGGCCAGCGATACGGTGGTCTATACCGTGGTCATCACCTTTCCGCGCCCCTTTCCCATGCCATCGCTGCTGGGGTGGAGCGCGACGGCCCGCATGTCGGCCACCACCATCCTGAAGAACCAGCCCTATGCCGGGCAGAACAGCCCCACGCTGAACACGGTATGCAACTGATGTCCCCCCTGCAGCGCGCCTGCCGGGGCCTGGCCGGCCTGCGCGGCTGCCGCAGCGGCGCGGCGCTCATCGAATTCGCGCTGGCGCTGCCGGTCGTGCTCACGCTGGGGCTGAGCGGCATCGAATATGCCAGTTTCGGCCGCGCCCAGCTCACCGTCAGCCAGGTGGCGCTCAATCTGGCCGACAATGCCTCGCGCGTGGGGCTGACCAGCACGCTGGCCGCCACCCAGCTGCGCGAGAGCGACATGAACGCGGTCTTCACCGGCGCGCGGTTGCAAGGGGCGGGCATCAACCTGACCACCTATGGCCGCATCACCCTGTCGAGCCTGGAATATGTGCAGCAGACCTACGACACCGCCCCGGTGCAGCGCATTCACTGGCAGCGCTGCGTGGGGCTGAAGAGCGGGTCGGGCTATGATTCCACCTATGGCACCACCGCCATCACCGATGGCACCACCCCCACCATCGCCACCGCCGGCACCACCGCGGCCAGCGGCATGGGCGACACCGGCTACAAGGTGAACGCCCCCAGCGGCGGCGGAGTGATGTTCATCGAGGTGAACTACAACTACCAGCCCCTGTTCGGACGCCTGTTCATCACCAGCACGATGATCCATTCCACAGCCTCTTTCGTGGTGCGCGACAACCGCGACTTCTCGATGATCTACAACACCGTGCCGCTGGTCACGCCCTCCACCTGCAACCTCTACACCTCGTAAGGCTGGCGCGGGCGGGCGCGACACGCTGGACGCGGGCACGCGCGCCGTATACGAGGCGCGCTTTCGCCCCCTTTATGCCCTGCCTTCGAAAGCCCCTTGCCGCCGCAATGCCCCAAGCTGCCTCCCTTCTGCCGCAGACCGCGCCCGATTGCGCGACGCCGCGCGTGGTGCTGGCCTACAATCCGGTGGCGGGCGGCTTCAGCGCGGGCCTGCTCGAGCGGCTGCGCGGCGCCTTTGCCGCGGCCGGCTACGTGGTCGAGGCCACGGGCGAGCGCACCATCGAGCCGGCGCTGGCCGAGCGGACCGATGTGGTGTGCATCGTGGGTGGCGATGGCACCGCGCGCACCATTGTCGAGCACAACCGCAAGCTGGCCGGGCGGGCACAGATCTGCATCTATCCGGCCGGCACGGTCAATCTGATCGCGCGCGAAAGGCGCAGCCCGCCCGATCCTGCCGCCTTTGTCGCCCATCTGGCGCCGGCCCGGACCAACAGCCCCAACCGCCACCACACCGGCCGCATCACCCTGGCCGACGGGCAATCGCGCGCCTTTTTGTGCTGCGCCTCGGTCGGGCCGGACGCCGAGGTGGTGGCCCGCGTGTCGCCCGCGCTCAAGCGGCGGCTGGGGCGCTGGGCCTATGTGGCGGCCATGGCGG
>DATMUT010000703.1:0-4148 GCA_035563755.1 Novosphingobium sp. | reverse complement strand
CGCAGCGACGTGGTGCTGGAAAACTTCCGTCCCGGCGTGATCGACCGGCTGGGGCTGGGCTATAGCGCGGCGCGGGCCTTGCGTGAGGACATCGTCTTCTGCTCGGTCTCGGGCTATGGGCAGAAGGGGCCGCAGCGCGACTGGCCGGCCATCGACAACATCGTGCAGGCCACCAGCGGCATGATGATGCTCTCGGGGCATGAGGGGGATGACCCGGTGCGCGTGGGCTTTCCCATCGTCGACACGCTGACCGGGCAGACGGCGGCGCTGGCCATCCTCTCGGCGCTGATGGGGCGCGAGCGGCACGGGCAGGGGGCGTTCATCGACGTCTCGATGCTCGATGCCAGCCTGGCCTTCATGACCAGCGCGCTCACGCCGTTTCTGGTGACGGGGCAGCCGATGGCGCGCATGGGCAACACCGGCTATTCGGGCCTGCCGACCGCTTCGCTGTTCACCTGCCGCGACGGGCGCGAGATTTCGCTGGGCGTGGTGCAGCCTTCGCAATTTGCCGCGCTTGCCCGCCATCTGGCCCGGCAGGATTGGCTGGAGGATGAACGCTTTGCCACGCCCGATGCGCGGCGCGCGCATTTTGGCGCCATGCGCGGCCAATTGGCGGCAGAACTGATCAAGCGCGACGCGGCCGAGTGGGAGGCGCAGATGAGCGCGGCTGGCATCCCCTGCGGCATGGTGCGCCGGGTGGACGAGGCGGCCGATCTGGCCGGCGAGGGTGCGCTGATGGAGGTGGCGATTGACGGCCTGCCGGGCGATGCTGCGGTGCGCCTGCCGGGTGCGGGCTTTGCGATGGAGCCGGGGCAGCCCGGCACCGACCATGCCCCCCCGCGCCTGAACGCCGACCGCGAGGCCATTCTGGAGTGGTTGCGGGAAGATGGCGCGCCGGTCTGACGCACCGGCGGATTGATTGAAAAAGGCGCGAGGGAGATAACCCCTCGCGCCCTTTTTTGTCAGAAGCCCTTGGCCGCGACGTGCCAGCCCGGCTTGCTGCACAGCTTGCAGTTGGCGCCCACAAAGGTGGTGCTGGCGCCGGGGCGATGCTTGAGCTGCCAGTCCAGCCAGTCGACCACCAGCGGGGTGAAGGGGCCGCCATGCGGTTCGCGCCAGTGCGCCGAATGGCCGGTGCCCTCGTGCCAGGCCCACATGGCAGGCGCATGGGCAAAGGCGGCATAGTCGGCCTGCGCGTTCTTGTGCGCCTGATCGCTGTCATCGCCGCTGATCCAGGCGACGGGCACGTGGATGCGCGTCAGGCTTTCCTTGATGGCGTCGCCCGTGCCGGCCAGCGGTTTGCTGCCCTCGGCAAAGGTGCCGCTGTTGAGCACCAGGACGGTCTTGACGCGCTTGTCTGCCGCCGCCGAAATCGCTTGCAGGCCGCCACAGGACTGTCCGGCCACCGCAACCCGGCTGGGATCGAGCTTGCCGAAGTAGGGGCTGGCAGGGCGGGCGTTCTCGGCGATGGCCCAGTCGATGGCGTCGTTGAGCTGCGCGGCATAGGACTGGGGCGGGCGCTGCGCAGGCGGCGGCGCGTTGTCGGGGGTGAGCGATACCTTCCATTCGGCCGTGTGCGAGGCGAGCGGGCCGGTGGCGAGAACGACATAGCCGTGGCTGGCAACATCGGTAAGGAAGAACCTGAAACGATTGCCGATATTGGCGCAGGCCCCGTTACCGAAAGCGACGATGGGCAATTTGCCATGCGCCGCCGCCGCCGCCAGATTGCGCGGGCGATAGATGGTATGCGTGGGCAGGCGCGGGTCGGCGATCATCTCGGCCTTGTAGGGGCCATCGCCCCCGGCATCGGCAATAGCGGTCGCCTCGTGCACGCGCTGGGCAATGTCGGCGGGCGGGGTTTCGTCGGGCACTGGCTGGGCGCTGGCGTGCGTGCTAGCGCATGCAAGCGCTATCATTATCGGGCCAAAATGTGTGATGCCGAACCGGGTTTTCATGCTCTCTCCCTTCGATGATGTACCGAAATGCCGGCGCGGTGGCCCTACGCGCCGGCGAGAGTTAGATCTCGTCCGGCGCGCGGTGCTTCGCCTGAGCGTTCAGGCGGATCGCGGCATTGACCGCGCCATAGCCAGTATAGCCCCGCCGCTCGACAACTTCAAAGAAAACCCGCTTGGCAACGGCGCGCGAATAGAACTGAAAATACTCGTTTTCACCATCCCGGTCGTACAGGATGTTGAGCGCGGCCATCTGCTCGACCCGCTCGGGGGCCAGGTCGAAACGGCTCTCTAGGTCTTCGTAGTAATTCGGCCCGATGGCCAGCACCGGCAGGCCGGCATCGCGCGCATGTTGCGCTGCGGTAAAAACGTCATCGGTGGCAAAGGCGATATGCTGCACCCCTGCGCCAAAATAGTTCTGGATGAAGCGCGAGGACAGCGAGCCGGCTGCCATCGACCCGTTGAGCGTCAGCCGCAGCGCGCCATCGCCTGTCTCGACCGCCTGCGAATAGACCAGACCCATCGGGTCGGCGATTTCGAGCTGCGGAGTTTTGTGCAGGTCGAGCAGCGCAACATAATAGAGCAGCCAGCTGAGGAATTCCTCATACTGCATGGTCTGCGCGATATGATCGACGCGCGACAAGTCGCCGCGCGGCGTCTCGCCCTCTATGGCGTGAGGGAACTCCTCGGCCCACATCGCCTCGCGCGTGGCGGCGTCCACCAGATAGAGCAGCGAACCGCCCACGCCGCGTAGCGAAGGGATGTCCCATTCGCCCGGCGCCACGCTCTGGCGAAAACGCGGAATGTCGAGCGCTTCGGCGCGGGCGAGGGCTGCCGGCTGGTCTTCGACCGCAATGCCGATGGCGCAGACCGACCCGCCGTGCACGATGTCGAAGCTGTGCGCCAAACCCTCCGGCTCGGAATTGATGACCAGATTGATGTCGCCCTGCCGCCAGCGGACCACGTCCTTGCTGCGGTGGCGGGCCACGGGGGCAAAGCCCATCGCGCGGAAAAACCGGCCGAAATCTTCCGCTTCCTCGTGGGCGGCGGCAAATTCGATGAAGTCCACCCCGCGCGGCACGATGCGCGGCGGCATGGGGCTGGGCCGGCGCAGTACGCGGGCCGACTGGTCCTCCATGAAGCGCAGCGCGCGGTGGCCATCGCGGGCCACCTGATGGGCGCTGCCCGCGCGGAACCGGTCGTTGAAGATCTCAAGGCTCCACCAGCCGTCATAGCCGGTGCGGCGGATGGCCGCGGCCCATTCGGCCAGATCGAAATCGCCTTGCCCCGGCATGCAGCGGAAATGGCGCGACCAGCTCAGGTAATCCATGTCGAGCATGGGCGCGTCGGCCACCTGCACGATGAACAGCTTTTCGGCGCGAATGTCACCGATGCTGGCGCTGGGCACGCGGCGCGACAATGAATGGAACGAGTCAAGCACGAGGCCGATCGCGGGGTGATCGACATCGCGCACCAGCGCCCATGCGTCGCGGTGGTCGTGCACATGGCGGCCCCAGGCCAGCCCCTCATAGCCCACGCGCTTGCCGTGAGCGGCGGCCATTTCGCCCAGTTCATGCAGGTCATCCAGCATCCGCTGGCGGTCAGCCATCGCATGGGGCGAGCAGTTCGAGCACAGCAGCACAAGGTCGGTGCCCAGCTGGTCCATCACCTCGAACTTGCGCTTCATCCGCTCGAAGGCGCGGGCGCGCATGGGGTCGGGCAGGCCCTCCAGATCGCGGAAGGGCTGGAACATGGTGCATGCCACGCCCAGCTCGCGCATCAGCGCGCCAATCTCGCGCGCGGTTTCCGGCGCCGAGAGCAGGTCGTTCTCGAAGATCTCGGCGCCGCCATAGCCGGCCTCGGCAATGGCCCGCAGCTTGTCGGCCAGCGCGCCGCTGACCGAAACGGTGGCGATCGAGGTCTTCATGCGGGCATCGCTGATGGTTTGCGGCATCACGAGGCTTTCAGATCGAGGGGCAGCTCAGGCGTCGGCGGGGCGGGCGGCAAAGGCGGCAAAGCTCTCGGCCATGCGGTCGCGGTCGGGCGCCTGGCCGGTAAAGATGGCAAAGGCGTCGGCCGCCTGGCCCACGGCCATGCCGCGCCCGTTCAGCACCCGGCAGCCTTTGGCGCGGGCGGTGGCCAGCAATTCGGTTTCGAGCGGGAAATAGATGATTTCGGACACCCAGTGGCGCGCCT
>DATMUT010000702.1:0-2118 GCA_035563755.1 Novosphingobium sp. | reverse complement strand
GACCAAATGCGCTCATTTCCCCGATTTCCTCAAGCTGCGTGCCTTGTGTTACCGTGGCAGGGCGACCGCCTTGCCGGGCCTGCGTCGCGTTTCGTGCCGGGAAACCAATGCAGGTGGCATAGTGAATAAGGTGCAAACTTTGAGGATTTGCTAATGCCAAAGCGCCGCCACCGTGGTTTTCCCGAGGGAAGCGACGAGCCGCTGCCGGCCGATTGCTGGCTGTGCGGGCGGACGCTGGGCGTGGCGGTGGAATGGCATCATCCGGTGCCGCGATCGCGCGGGGGGCGTGACGTGCGCGCGGTGCACCCCATTTGCCACCGCACGCTGCATGCGCAGTTCACCAATGTCGAGCTGGCCCGCATTGGCGAGGATGTCGCCAGCCTGCGTGCGCAGGCCGCCGTGGCGCGTTTCATTGCCTGGCTGGCCGACAAGCCGCCCGATTTTCACGCCCCCACGCGCAAGGGGCCAGTGCGCGCCGGCCGCCGGCGCTAGGCGCACATAAACGAAGAGGCCGGGAAGGTTGCCCCCTCCCGGCCCCGTCATCAGGCGTGTGATCGCAAGATCGCGTGCCTTAAGCCTCGACGTGCTCTGCCAGAACGGTCAGGCCCGCCGGGGTCACTTCGGCAAAGCCGCCCGTGACCAGGATTTCCTCGGGCGCGCCGCTCTCGGTCTTGTAGAGCTTGAGCACGCCGTCGCGGATCGTCGACATGAAGGGCGCGTGGCCCTCCAGCACGCCGAACTCGCCCTCGGTGCCGGGAACGACCACCATGTGGACGCTCTCGGAACGGACCAGACGCGCAGGCGTGACGAGTTCGAAGTGCAGTGCCATCAGCTCAGGCCTCCGCAGCCAGCTTCTTGCCCTTGGCGACAGCTTCGTCGATCCCGCCAACCATGTAGAAGGCGGCTTCGGGCAGGTGGTCGTACTCGCCGTCGACAACGGCCTTGAACGACTTCACGGTGTCCTCGATCTGCACGAACTTGCCCGAGATGCCGGTGAAGACTTCGGCCACGTGGAAGGGCTGCGACAGGAAGCGCTGGATCTTGCGGGCGCGGGCCACGGTGAGCTTATCTTCTTCCGAAAGCTCGTCCATGCCCAGGATCGCGATGATGTCCTGCAGCGACTTGTACTTCTGCAGCGTTTCCTGAACGCGGCGGGCGGTCTCGTAGTGCTCCTGGCCGACAACGGCGGGCGTCAGCACGCGCGAGGTCGAGTCGAGCGGATCGACCGCCGGGTAGATGCCCAGCTCCGAGATGGCGCGGTTCAGCGTGGTCGTTGCGTCCAAGTGGGCGAACGAGGTGGCCGGCGCGGGGTCGGTAAGGTCGTCGGCCGGCACGTAAATGGCCTGCACCGAGGTGATCGAACCCTTGGTCGTCGAGGTGATGCGCTCCTGCAGGGCGCCCATGTCGGTCGACAGGGTGGGCTGATAACCCACGGCCGAAGGAATACGGCCCAGCAGAGCCGACACTTCCGAACCGGCCTGCGTGAAGCGGAAGATGTTGTCCACGAAGAACAGCACGTCCTGGCCTTCCTGGTCGCGGAAGTACTCGGCCATGGTCAGACCCGACAGAGCAACGCGAGCGCGGGCGCCCGGCGGCTCGTTCATCTGGCCGAACACCAGAGCAACCTTCGAACCATCGGGGGTCGGGTTGCCGTCGGCGTCCTTGGCGATAACGCCGGCGTCGAGGAATTCGTGGTAAAGGTCGTTACCTTCGCGGGTGCGTTCACCCACGCCGGCGAACACTGACACGCCGCCGTGGCCCTTGGCGATGTTGTTGATCAGTTCCTGAATGAGAACCGTCTTGCCAACGCCAGCGCCGCCGAACAGGCCGATCTTGCCGCCCTTGGCGTAGGGAGCCAGAAGGTCGATGACCTTGATGCCGGTGACCAGAATGGCCGCTTCGGTCGACTGCTCGATGAAGGGCGGGGCCGAGGCGTGGATCGGGGCGGTCTGCGTGGCGTTCACCGGACCGCGCTCGTCGATCGGCTCGCCGATGACGTTCAGGATGCGGCCGAGCGTCTGCGGGCCAACCGGCACCGAGATCTGCGCGCCGGTGCTCGACACGGGCTGACCGCGGGTCAGGCCGTCGGTCGAGTCCATGGCGATCGTGCGCACGGTG
>DATMUT010000701.1:0-8110 GCA_035563755.1 Novosphingobium sp. | reverse complement strand
TGCCCGTCGGGCGGCTGGTCATCATGCACCACACGCCAAAGGAACGGCTGATGGCGGCGATCTCCTCGCTGATCTGGCCGGCGCTGATCGCGCCGGTGCTGGGGCCGCCGCTGGGCGGACTTATCACGCTGCACCTGGGCTGGCGGTGGATTTTCTACATGAACCTGCCGCTGGGGCTGGTGGCGCTGGTGGCAACGCTGGTGCTGGTGCCGGGCACGCGCGGCGAAGATCAGCGCCCCTTCGACTGGACGGGCTTTGGCTTGTGCGGCACGGGCACTTTCGCGCTGCTGCTGGGGCTGGACCGGCTGGTCATGCGGCCCGACGCGCTGAGCGCCGGGCTGATTGCCGCAGGCTTTGGGCTGGGCTGGGCGACCTTGCGGCATTTTGGCCGCGCGGCGCATCCCATGATCGGCCTGAAACCCTGGGCCATCCCCACCTTCCGCGTGTCGCAAAGCGGCGGCTCGCTGGCGCGCATGGCCATTGGCAGCGCGCCGTTTCTTCTGCCGCTCATGTTCCAGGTGGGCTTTGGTTATGATGCGTTTCACTCCGGCCTGCTGGTGCTGGCGGTGTTTGCCGGCAATCTGGGCATGAAATCGGTGACGACGCCCATTTTGCGCCGCTTTGGCTATCGGCAGGTGATGGTGTGGAACGGGGTGATCAATGCACTGCTGCTGGGCGCCTGCGCGCTGCTGACCCCGGCCACGCCGGCGGAGGTGGTGGTGGCGGTGCTGTTTGCGAGCGGTTGCGCGCGTTCGATGCAGTTTACCGCCATCGGCACCGTAGCTCTTGCCGACGTGCCCAAGGCGCAAATGGCCGATGCCAACGGCCTGTCGAACACGCTGGGCCAGATTGCTCAGGCAGCCGGCATCACGCTGGCGGCGCTGTGCATTCATGCCGGCGAAGGGCTGGCCCGCGCGGCGCATTGGCCTGCGGCAGGGGGCGATTATCGCATCGCCTTTGTGCTGGTGGCACTGGTGGCGCTGGTGTCGGTGCGCGATGCGGCTGCCCTGCCGCGCGATGCGGCCGACCATTTCATCAGCCGCCGCGCCTGAAGTGCCTGCGCGATTTTTCGCAACGCCATGTCGATTTCATTGCGTTTGATCGCGCAGGCCACCCGCGCCACACTGCCATGACCGTTCCAGCCAAGGGATGCCGTCATGGCCACAGTTCTCTCCGCCCCGCCCGCGCCAACGCCTTTGCTTCCACCTGCCGGCTGCACGTTTGACGCGGCCGACTGGGCGATACTGGCGCGCCACTGGTATCCGGTGGCGCTCTCGCGCGAGGTGGGCGACGGGCCGCTGGGCGCCCGCCTGCTCGACCAGCCGCTGGTGGTCTATCGCGCCGGCGGGCAGGTGGTGGTCGCGCCCGACCATTGCCCGCATCGCGGCGTGCCGCTCAGCATGGGGCAGGCCAGCGGCGCGGGGGTGGTGTGCCCCTATCACGGGCTGACCTTTGGCGCGAAGGGGGCCTGCGTGCATGTGCCGGCCCACCCCGCGCGCGACATTCCCGCCCGGCTGCACCTCAACACATACCCTGCCGTCGAACGCTACGGCCTTGTCTGGACCTGCCTTGACCGCGAGGCAGACCCGGCCGCCATTCCCGCCATGCCGCACTGGGACGAGGCCGGTTTCCAGCAGATCACCTGCCCGTGGATCGACATTGCCGGCTTTGCGGGCCGCCAGGTCGAGGGGTTCCTCGACGTGGCGCATTTCGCCTTCGTGCACACCGACACCTTTGCCGACCCGGCCAATGCGCAGGTGCCCACCTACAGCCCCCGGCGCGCGCCCCACGGCTTCGAGGCCGAATATTGGAGCACCGTTGGCAATTATCCGCACAGCGCCGGCAAGGCCGCGCCCGATTTTGCCTGGCTGCGCCACTTCCGCTGCCATGTGCCCTTTACCGCCACGCTGGAAATCCACTTTCCCGGCGCCGACCGGCTGGTCATCATGAATGCCGCCTCGCCCGTATCGGCGCGGAAGACGCGCATGTTCGCCCCCATTGCCCGCAATTTCGACACGCATCTGCCGGTGCAGGACGTGTACGACTTCAACCGCCGCGTGTTCGAGGAGGACCGCGCGCTGGTCGAGGCGCAGGTGCCCGCCGCCTTGCCGCTCGACCCGGCAGCCGAAGCGCATCTGCCTGCCGACATGAGTTCGATGATCTATCGCCGGTCCTTACGCGAAATGGGCCTCGGCCGCTTCTTTGCGCAATAGCGCGGCTGCGCCAGGACGCATCCTGCCGGCCGCATAAATCCGCGCGGGGCCAGCCTTTCTGCGCCAGTTTCTTAACGCTTGTTTGGCAAATGCCTGCCATGCGACGCCGTCCCGCCCATACCTCTGCCTTTATCGGCCGCGATACGGTGCAGACGGGACTGGCCTATTTCGTCGGGGCGGCGCTGGCGCTGCAACTCACGCGCTTTGACGGCGGGGTGGCGATTGTCTGGCTGGCCAGCGCGATCCTGCTGGCGCGCCTGTCCAGCATGCCGCGGCGGCGCTGGGGGCCAATGGTGCTGACTTGCGCGCCTTTGGGCATTCTGGCGGTGTTCCTGTTTGGCTATCGCGGGGCGGTGTCGATCCCGTTGGCGCTGGTGGGCGTGGGCGAGGCATGGATTTCGGCCTGGCTGTTGCTGCGCCTGTGCCCGCGTTTCGTGCGGTTTCACGATGTGGGGCAAACCTTGCGCTTTCTGGCGGTGGCAGGTGTGCTGGCGCCCATGTGCGGGGCTTTTGTGGGCGCGTGGTGCGCGCATCAGGCTGGCGGGCTGCCGTTCTGGCCGGTCTGGCGCGACTGGTACGCGGCCCATGCGCTGGGGCTGGTCACCTTTACGCCGCCGCTGCTGATGATCATGCGCGGTGAGATGGCCGGCTGGTTGCGCCGCCCCGAAGGCGCCCGCGCAGGCGAGGCGGCCGGCCTGCTGGGCGCGGTGCTGCTGGCGGCGCTGGCCACTTTCGGACAAAGCCAGGTGCCGCTGGTGGTGGTGCCCTTTGTGCCGATGATTGCCGCCACCTTCCGCCTGGGGCGCTTTGGCGCGGTGTCCTCGATCCTCATCCTGACCGCGGTGGGGCTTGCCTGCTCGCTGGCGGGCGTGGGGCCAACCGCGCTGCTGCATGTCAGCATGGCGCTCAAATTCCAGGTCTTGCAGATCTATTTCGCCTGTGTGGTGATGATCCTGCTGCCGCTGGCAGCCGAGCTGAAGGCGCGGCGGCGCCTGTTCGAACGGCTGCGCGCCGCCGAAGCCCTGCACCGGCTGGTGCTCGAGCGCACCAGCGACGTGATGATGCGACTGGGCAGCGATGGCGCCGTCCGCTATGCCTCGCCCCCGGTTCGGCATGTGTGGGGCTATGCCCCAGAGGAACTGCTGGGCCGCGCCTTGCCCGCGCTGGTGCCCGACGAGGACAATGCCGCGGTAAACGCGGCCTGCGCCGATGCGCTGACAGGTTCGCACGACACCGCGCCGCTCGAACATCGCATCATTCGGCACGATGGCTCCCATGTCTGGGTCGAAAGCCACATGTGCGCAACGCTCGACGCGCAGGGGCGCCCGGCCGGCATCGTCGCCATTTTCCGCGAGATCACCGAGCGCCGGCAGTTGATGGAAACGCTGGCCCATCAGGCCATGACCGACCCGCTGACCGCGCTGGCAAACCGGCGCGCCTTTGACGAAGCGCTGGCCGCCTGCCTGGACAGCGCGCCTGCCGGCGAAGCCCAGGGTGAGCCGGCCCGGCCCGGATGCCTTGCCATCTTCGATCTGGACCATTTCAAACAGGTTAACGACGTGCATGGCCATGCCACGGGCGACCGGGTGCTGGTGCGCTTTGCCGCGGTGCTGCGCGCATCGGTGCGGGGGGGCGATGTGGTGGCGCGCCTGGGCGGCGAGGAATTTGCCGTGCTGCTGGCCGGGGCAAGCGTCGAGCAGGCCCGGCTGGTGTGCGACCGCATTCGCCTGCGTCTGGCCGCAAGCGAGGAACTGGCGCTTTCGGGCGCGCCGGTGCATGTGACGGTGAGCGCGGGGATTACCGTGCTGGCGCCCGGCGACACGCTGGAGGCGGTCAAGGCGGCGGCCGATGCGGCGCTGTATCGCGCCAAGAACAGCGGCCGCAACCAGTTGGCGATCGCGGCCTGATGTCATCCGGCGGGGCGCTGGCCCGGCATTTTTCGTTTCCGTTCATCGCATATGCACAATCAAGGCCCGATTAGTCGCTTGGCTTTCAAAATTGCAATGTTATATCATCACACGATACCGTGGTGCAGGCACAGGCCCGCCGCGCCGGCAACAGGCATGAGGGATGGCCACCCCTGCCCGCCGGCGCGCTGTCTTGTGCGGCCTTGCCTGCTGTTCGGCATGAGCGCCCCCGCGCGCGTGCCGCCTGCCATCGGTTGTGCAGATGCTAAGGAGTGCAACAGATGCGTTTTGTTTTTCTGGCCGGATCGGCCGCCATTGCCCTGATGCCGGTGGCGGTTCTGGCCAGCACCGTGGCCAACACCGACTCGCCAGCCGCCGCTGAGGCAGCCACTGCCGAGGCCGGGACCACAGCCGAAGCCCACCCCGCCCACGAGCACACCCCGGCGCCTGAAAACACCATCGTCGTTACCGCCACCCCCTTCCGCCACACCAGCGACGAGACGCCCTCGATCTCGGCGCGGGTGGATGCCGAGCAGATCCGCGCGGCGGGCGGGGCCAGCATTGCCGATGCGCTGCGCGATGTGCCCGGCGTTGCCGCCAGCGGCTTTGCCCAAGGGGCCAGCCGCCCGATCATCCGCGGCATGGACGCCAGCCGCGTGCGCATGCTCGAGGATGGGCTGAGCATCTCGGACGTGTCGGACATCGGCCCCGACCATGGCACGCCGGTCGATCCGCTCGCGGCTCGCAGCATCGAGGTGGTGCGCGGCGCTGCCACCCTGCGCTATGGCAGCCAGGCGATCGGCGGCGTGGTCAACACGCTCAACAACCGCGTGCCCATGACGCTGCCGGGCAAGCCCTTCGACGCCGAGGTGACCGGCAGCTATGGCACCGTTGCCCAAAGCGGCGAGATGTCGGGCCTGGTCGATGCGGCGGTGGGCAATCTGGCGCTGCACGCCGACGCCTTCTATCGCCACACCAGCGATTACGACACGCCGCTGGGCAAGCAGGACAATTCCTTCTTCCGCGGCTGGGGCGGGTCGGTCGGCGGGTCGTATTTTGTTGATAATGGCAGCCATTTTGGCGTGGCCGTCACGCATTACGACACGCAATACGGCATCCCCAGCGACACCACCTATATCGACATGCACCAGACCAAGGTGCTCAGCCGCGACGTCATCGTGATCAATTCGGGCGCGCTCAAGTCGTTCAACATCGATGCCAGCTATGGCGACTACCAGCATCAGGAAAAGAACCCCGATGGTTCGGTGAACACCACTTTCAAGAACCGCGAGTACGATGTGCGCGGCGAATTGCTGCTGAACAAGCTGGGCATTATAACCAATTCGGCGCTGGGCTTTGAATACCAGCACCGCGACTTTGCCGCCGTGGGCCTCGACAGCACCTATCTCGAACCGGCCACCTCGCAGAACATCGCGGGCTATCTGTTCACCGAAGTGGGCCTGACCAGCCGCCTGCACCTCGAGGCCAGCGGCCGCGTCGAGAATGTGCAGATCACCGGCACGCCGGCCTCGGGCGCCTTCACGCAGCGCGACTATACGCCGCTCAGCGGGGCGATCGGGGCGCTGTTTACCGCCACGCCGGGGGTCAAGCTGGGCCTGACCTTTTCCAGCACGGGCCGCGCGCCGGCGCTGACCGAACTGTTCGCGCGCGGCGCGCACGACGGGCCGCAGACCTTTGAAACCGGCGACCCCAACCTGAAGATCGAGCGGGCCAATGCGGTGGAACTGAGCCTGCGGGTGCACAAGGGGCCGTTCCGCTTCGACGGCAGCCTGTATAGCACCTGGTTCAACAACTACATCTATGGCGACCTGATGGGCCGCACCTGCGACGAGGACGGCAATTGCGCGCAAGGCGATGGCGGCGATTACCGCGAGGTGTTCTATCGCCAGCAGGGCGCCCATTTCCGCGGGCTCGAGGCCGAGGCCAGCTATGACCTGATCGACCATGACAAGCGCAAGCTGACCCTGCGCGTGCTGGGCGACTACACCCGCGCAACGCTGAGCGATGGCAACAACGTGCCGCGCATCGCGCCCTATCGCATTGGCGGCGGGGTCGACTGGAGCAGCCCGCGTCTGGATGCCGGCGTCACGCTGATCCACTATGGCCGGCAGAACGACTATGGCCTGTATGACACCGCCACCGATGGCTACAACGCGCTGAGCGCGCAGGTGGCCTGGCGCCCGGTCAAGGCCTATCCGGGGGTGGAGTTTTCGGTCATCGGCCAGAACCTGACCAATGATGTGCAGCGCTACGCCACCTCGTTCAACAAGGATCTGGTGGTAATGCCGGGCCGCTCGGTGCGCTTCGTCATGCGCGTCGCCACCTTCTAGGCGGCCCATTGCCGGGGCGCACTGCCTCGCCCCTCAGCGATTATACGCAGGCGCCGTCATTCCTTTGGGGATGGCGGCGCCTTGCTGTGGAGTGCGGCGCATCAGGCGTGGACAAGTGCCATGCAGATAGAACATAATGGGAACACAACATCCGATTCGAGCCACGATCATGTCCCATGCCCCGCCTTCCCTCATCCACCCCTTTCCGCTGCGCCCGGCGCCTGCGCCCCCCGCACTGCTGGCCGGGCAGCTGCACGAAATCCATGCCGATGCCGCCGATTGGGCCAGCGCACTGTGCTTTGCCCTTGGCGGGCTGGCGCAACGGGCAAATGCCTCGGCCCGGCCGGTCGCCATCGTGCTGGTGCGCCCCTGCCCGCGCGGCAGCGGCGTTTTGGGCGCCGTGCCCGCCGCCATGCCCTATGCGCCGGGGCTGGCCGGGGCGGGCATCGATCCGGCGCGGCTGGTGCTGGTCGAAACAGGCGATGCCATCGGCCTGCTGCGCGCCGGGCTGGATGCGGCGCGCTGCCCGGGCGTAGCCGGCGTGGTGATCGAAAGCTGGGGCCGCATGGCCGAATACGACCTGACCGCCAGCCGCCGCCTGGTGCTGGCCGCCGAGCAGTCGGGCACGGGCGTGGCGGTGCTGCGCGGCGATGCCCCCGAACGCGCCAGCGCCGCCCATTCGCGCTGGCACATCCGCTCGGCCGCCTCGCGCGCCGAGCCGCTGGCCGCCCATCTGCCCGCCCCGCCCGGCCCCGCCGCCATCGAGGCACGGCTGCTGCGCCAGCGCGGCGGCACCGCCGGCATGGGCTGGCTTCTGGAATGGGACGAGAGGGATGGATGTTTCCGGCAACATCGCGCCAATGCGGGGGCAGCGCCGCTATCTGGCGCTGTGGTTCCCCTGGCTGCCATGCCAGCGGGCGCAAGGGCTGCCTGATGGCGAAACCGCGCCCTTTGCGCTGGTGGCGCGGGTGGGCAATGCGCTGCGGCTGGCGGCGATAAATGCGCCAGCGCGCGCGCAGGGGCTAAGCGCGGGGATGACGCTGGCCGATGCGCGGGCCCGGCTCCCCGACCTGACAACCGCCGCGCACGACCCGGCCGCCGATGCCGCCGCGCTGGAGGATGTCGCGCGGCGCATGGGGCGTTTTTCGCCCGCAGTCATGGCCGATCCGCCCGATGGCGTGCTGCTCGACATTACCGGCTGCGCGCATCTGTTTGGCGGCGAGGCGGGGCTGGCCCGCGCGGCCATGATCGAGGCCCGCTTTGCCGCCCGCCATGCGCTGGCGCATCATGCCGCGGCGGCCCGCGCGCTGGCCCGCTTTGGCCAGCACGCCGCGCGCGCCGCCGAGGATGTGCACGCCCTGCCCGTGGCCTCGCTGGAGCCGGGCGAGGAGGTGCTGGCCGGCCTGCACCGCGCGGGCCTGCGCCGTCTGGGCGATCTGGCCAGCCGGCCGATGGCCCCGCTGGCCGCACGCTTTGGCGAAGCGCTTGTCGAGCGGCTGCGCGCCATTCTGGGTCAGGTCGAACGCCCCATCCCCCTGCGCAAAGAGGTCAGCCCCATCCGCGCCGACATCCGCTTTGCCGAACCCATTGGCCGCACCGACGACGTGATGGAGGCGATCGAGCACCTGTTGCACCAATG
>DATMUT010000700.1:0-3516 GCA_035563755.1 Novosphingobium sp. | reverse complement strand
GCTTTCACCGGCGAGGGACGCGATTTCAGGCCCAGGCGGTGCGCCTTGCCGATGACGGCATTGCGCGACACGCCGCCCAGCTCGTCGGCGATCTGGCTGGCGGTGGAGCCGCCTTCCCACATCCGGGTCAGTTTATCGATGCGTTCGTCGGTCCAGCTCATCGCGTATCCGCAGGTTCGAATAAAAGAAGGGCAGGCAATGCTTGCCAGCCGCGAAACTCCCCGATAGTCGCCAGAGCATGGTCGATCAACCCCGCTTCACCGGGCCGACGCCCGGCTCCGCCGCAGTTACCCC
The DNA here is from genome assembly GCA_035563755.1 of Novosphingobium sp. Lineage (GTDB taxonomy): Bacteria > Pseudomonadota > Alphaproteobacteria > Sphingomonadales > Sphingomonadaceae > Novosphingobium. The sequence goes on along the minus strand of DATMUT010000700.1, from coordinate 3,222 downwards.
TTCAGGGGATGCCGCCGTCACCGCTTTTCCGGCGGGCGCCGTTCATCCGGTTCGCCGCCAGTTCCCGGCTCAGGGCGTGCCGATCATCCACGGTGTGAACCGTCTCGGATTGTGGACCCTCTATATGAAAGAGGTGCGCCGTTTCTTCAAGGTCCAGACCCAGACGATCTGGGCGCCGGCCATCACGACGCTGCTGTTTCTGGTGATATTCACGCTGGCCATGGGCCGGGGCGACCGGATGGTGCTGGGGGTGAACTTTGCCACCTTCGTCGCGCCGGGCCTGATTGTGATGGGCATGATGAACAACGCCTTCCAGAATGCCTCGTTCAGCTTCCTTGCCGGCAAGATGCAGGGCACCATCATCGACTTCCTGATGCCCCCGCTCAGTACGGGCGAGCTGATGGCGGGCATGGTGGGCGGCGCGATGACGCGCGGCATTCTGGTGGGCCTGGCGCTGATGGGGGCCATGCTGCTGTGGCCGGGTGTGTCGCTGCACATGGCGCACCCCTGGGCGGTCTTGTGGTTTGGCCTGAATGGCACGGCGATGCTGGCCTTTGTCGGCCTGCTCTCCTCGATCTGGGCCGAGAAGTTCGATCACAACGCGGCGATCACCAATTTCGTCATCCAGCCGCTCTCGCTGCTGTCGGGCACGTTCTATGTGATCGACAACCTGCATCCGGCGTTCCAGTCGATCAGCCGGGTGAACCCGTTCTTCTATGTGATCTCGGGCTTCCGCTTCGGCTTTCTGGGGCAGAGCGACATTGGCGCGACCAACATGGCGGTGCTGCACGGGGCGCTGGGTCTGGGGCTGCTCAATGTGGTGCTGGGCACGGCGTGCTATCTGGTGCTGCGCACGGGGTGGAAGCTCAAGGGCTGACGACGGGCGTTGCGAAAACGCAAAAGGCGCGCGAGGGAAAAGCCTTCGCGCGCCTTTTTGTTTGCGCCGTTACTGGCCGCTCAGTGGCTCAGGTCGGCGCGCAGGTGGTAGCGTTCGCCATCATACGTGTCGAACACCTGGTCGAGCGCCGGGTGGTCGATCGGGCCGCCATCGCCATCGACCTCAAGGTTCTGCTGGCTGACGTAGGCGATGTAGCTGTGTTCGTCATTCTCGGCGAACAGGTGGTAATAGGGCTGCTCGCGCGCGGGGCGGCTCTCTTTGGGAATCGATTCGTACCACTCCTCGCTGTTTGAAAACACCGGGTCGATGTCGAACACCACCCCGCGAAAATCGAGCTGCCGGTGGCGGACGACATCGCCGATGGCAAAGCGGGCACGGCTGGCGCGGGGCATGTCGATACGGCGCCCCGCCTGCGGAGAAAAGAAACTGGCACGTTCCATGCCTGCCAATATAGGATTTGTGCGCCTGCGAAACAAGCAAGCGCGCAAGAAATCCGCAGCTTTGCATTTTTGGGGCTTGGCATGGTCAGAATCATGGGCTAGGGGCCAGCTCCCGACCGGGACGAAGCCCTTGCGGTTTCATCCAAAACCTCGCGGAGAGGTGGCAGAGTGGTCGAATGCACCGCACTCGAAATGCGGCATGCTCGTGAGGGCATCCAGGGTTCGAATCCCTGCCTCTCCGCCACTTACTTCCTTTCAGGAGGTCCAGTGGGATATCGCAGCGTCTCGGTAATCATTTGATTTCAGTGAGCTGTTGTGAGGGGTATCTCGGGCCATCACGCTGCGATTGCGGGGGCCTTGTAGGGAGGGGGCGGGTTTTCACGCCCCTCAATCAATAGATCAAGACCCTTGGCGGAAAGGGGTTTGGACAGCAGTTCAAGACCATGACGCATGGCGCCTTGAGTCAGCATTTCGCTTTTCGCATCGCCGCAATCAACGAGCCACTCGCCGGGGCTGGGCCGACCGAGATACGGGCATCCACGCGCCATTTGGCGTTGGCACCGGGCCGCCATAGGTGCTGCTCAACACCCTGAGCGCTTGAGCTGGCCGGGCACTTCTCAAGCGGCAAAAAGGCAGGAACCTATCGCGATAATGCCTAAAACCGATCAAGATCATGCGCTGCTACGACAGCGCCATGAAATCTGGCCTTGATGTCTCGCGTGAAACCCTCAGGATCTGCGGACTGCTCCGGGATCGGCACAAAATGGGTGAGCACGACCTTCCCGACGGCCGCCTTGCTTGCGATGTCTCCGATTTCAGCCGGGGTGAGGTGATCGACTGTAAGGCCGTGTTCCATGACTTCGCGCGTCGCGGGCGGCAGCCTGTTCTGGCTCCGTTCGAAAAAGGCCCGTACAGCATTGGGTTCGACCACTTCTGTGATCAAAACGTCAGCATGGCTGGCAAGCTTTTCCAACCTGGCCGACAAGCCGGTGTCCCCTGAGTAAACGAAGGTGCGGCCGCCAGCCTCGATGCGATAGGCGACCGCGTCCGGCATCTGGGGCACCGGGACCGAGGGTGGAATCTGAAAGTGATCCACGCCGATCGCGGAGACCTTCACGTTCTCGTCCTGATAGACCAGACGTTGTTCCTGCAGCGCATAGGCCAGGTCGGTCGCCTTGAACGTCTGCTTCAAGGGAGGCGGTCCGTCACCATGCGTCGGGAAAGCGGCAAGGACAGTCGGAGCGTTGGCATCCGCTAGGCCATTGGCAAGATGCTCTGTCCCGACCGGTCCGATGATTGGCAGAACGCCGCGCCCAAATGTCCAGTGCATAATGAGCACCGGGCCGAGACTAGCATTATGGTCGATGTGATGGTGCGTTAGAAAAACGCCCTTGATCTGGTCGTCCTTGAGGCCAGCCAGCGCCATTTGCCGTAAGGCGCCGTTGCCGAGATCGAAGAGGTAGACCGCCCCGTTGACGACCAGCGCATTGGCGATCTGCGCGCGGGCAGTTTGCGCTGGAGGGCCGCCGGCAGTGCCCAGCGTCACCCAGGTTGCGGTCTGCGCTTTCGGGGCTTCGGCTCGGGCAACGCCGGGTGCCGAAGCTGAAAGCAGCAATGCTGCGGAAAGCCCGCGCATGAGGATGTTCGTGCGAAAGGACATTGGACGCCTAGCTTTCATCTTGTGAGGTCTGGCCGCAGCCCTTGCGACCAGACCTCTGGCCAGATCAGAACTTCACGCTGCCGCGAACGCCGAATGTACGCGGCGGCTGGAACTCATAGGTGTTGTTCGCGGAGTTGTTGTTCTGCGCGGCGTTGGCCAGCACCAGCTTGTTGCCCACGTTGCGCACATAGGCCTGAACGTCCCACCCGCCATGGTCCGGCTTC
>DATMUT010000699.1:0-4104 GCA_035563755.1 Novosphingobium sp. | reverse complement strand
GAGCTGGCCAAGCTGCCTGTGTTTCAGGGCGCGGACGGCAAGTTTTCCGACACCGCCTATCGCCAGTTTCTGGCCCAGCGCCAGCTGACCGATCAGGACGTGCGCGCCGACCTGTCGCAGGGGCTGGTCGCCAAGATGGTGATCGCGCCGGCCGAAATGGGCGGCACCATGCCGGCGGCCGTGATCGAGCGCTATGCCGCCATGCTGAAGGAACACCGCGCCGGCACCATTGCCGTGCTGCCCTCGCCCGCCTTTGCGCCCAAAACGCCCGCAGGCGACGCCGAGATTGCCGCATGGTATGGCGCCCACAAGGCCGCCTACACCCTGCCCGAGCGGCGCGTGATTCGCGTGGTGCGGTTTGACGAAAGCGTTGTGAAGAACGCCGCCGCCCCCACCGACGCCGAAATTGCCGCGCGCTACAATCTGAACAAGGCGCAATACGCCGCCTCGGAAACGCGCAAGCTGACCCAGTTGATCGTGAACGGCGAGGATGCCGCCAAGGCCATCGCCGCCGAGGTTGCCAAGGGCACCAGCCTGGACTCCGCCGCCAAGGCCAAGGGCCTGAGCACCGCCGTCATCGGCCCCATCGCCAAGGAGGCGCTGGCCTCGCAAGGGTCGCCCGCGCTGGCCGATGCCGCTTTTGCCGCAAAGCAGGGCGCCATTGTTGGCCCGGTCAAGACGCTGATCGGCTGGGCCGTGGTGCGCGTCGATGCGGTCGAGGTTCACGCCGCGCGCAGCCTCGATCAGGCCAAGGGCGAGATTGCCGCGCAGATCGCCACCGAAAAGCGCCGCGCGGCCCTTTCGGCGCTGACCGGCAAGATCGACGAGCGTTTCGGCAAGGGCGGCGCCCTGTCGGACGAGGCCAAGGACCTTGGCCTGACCATCACCGAACTGCCCGCGCTCACCGCCGATGGCCAGGTCTATGGCCAGCCCGGCAAGACCGCGCCCGCCGATCTGAGCAAGGTCGTGCAGGCCGCCTTTGGCATGGAGCACGAAGGGCAGGCCCAGATCGCCGAGCTGGTGCCCGGCAAGCAGTTCGTGCTGTTCGACGTGCATGCCATCACGCCTGCCGCCCCGGCTCCGCTGCCGATGGTCAAGGCCCGCATCGCGATGGACATTGCCATGACCAAGGGCGACGCCGGCGCCAAGGCCGCCGCGCAAAAGGTGCTGGCCACCGTCAAGAAGGGCGCCGACCTGAAGGCCGCGCTGGCCGGGCTGGGCGTGGCTCTGCCGCCGGTGCAGGACATCAACATGGGTCGCGACCAGCTGGCCGCCCAGCAGGGCCAGATCCCGCCCGCGTTGGCGCTTTTCTTCGGCATGGCGCCGGGCACGACCAAGCTGATGGCAGCGCCCGGCGGGCGTGGCTGGTTCGTGGTGCACCTCAACACCATCACGCCCGGCACGCTGGCCGCAAACGACCCCATGCGCGCCGATGTGGCCAAGGAGCTGGGCCAGCTTTCGGGCCGCGAATATGCCGACAGCCTGCGCCGCGCCATCCGTGCCGAAGTGGGCGTGAAGCGTAACGAGGCCGCCATCAAGGCCGTTGCCGCGCAACTGGGCGGCACGGCGGCCCCGGCCAACTGATTTTCCTTCAACCACAACGTCAAGCGAGACCATGACCCATACCGACAGCCATCGCCCTGCCAACGCCGATCAGGCGCTTTCCGCCCTTGCCGCGGGACGTCCGGCGCTGGTCTGGCGACGGTTGATCGCGGATACAGAAACGCCGGTGGGTGCGGGGCTCAAGCTGATCCAGCCGGGTCGGGGCGATTTCCTGCTCGAATCGGTCGAGGGCGGCGAGGTGCGCGGGCGCTACAGCCTGCTGGGCCTCGACCCCGATCTGGTGTTCCGCGCAACGGGCCATGCCGCGCAAATCAACCGCCAATGGCAGCACGATGCCGAGGCGTTCGAAGCGCTGCCCGGCGATTGTCTGGCCGAGCTGCGCGCGCTGGTGGCCTCGTGCCATATCGACGTGCCGGCCGAACTGCCCGGCGCGCTGGCCTGTCTGGTCGGCTATTTCGGCTACGAGACGATCGGGCTGGTCGAGAAGCTGCCCCGTCCGGCGCAAAGCCCGCTGGTGGTGCCCGACATGCTGTTCGTGCGCCCGACGCTGGTGCTGGTGTTCGACCGGCTGAGCGATGAACTGTTCGCCATCGCCCCGCTGTGGCCGTCCGAGACAGCGCCCGAGCGCGCGGTCGAGCAGGCCGGCGAGCGGATCGACGAGGCGCTGCGCCGTCTGGCCCAGCCCGCGCCTGCCGCGCCCGCCCTGCCCGCCGATTGCCCCACGCCAACGCTGACGCCCACCATGGCGCCGGGCCGCTATGCCCAGATGATCGGCCGCGCGAAGGACTATATCGAGGCCGGCGACATCTTTCAGGTGGTGCTGGCCCAGCGCTTTACCGCGCCCTTTGCCCTGCCGCCCTATGCGCTGTACCGCGCGCTGCGGCGGGTGAACCCCTCGCCTTTCCTCTATTTCCTCGACCTGCCCGGCTTTGCCGTCATCGGCTCCAGCCCCGAGATCCTGGTGCGGGTGCGCGATGGCGAAGTGACCATCCGCCCCATTGCCGGCACCCGCCCGCGCGGCAAAACGCCCGAGGAGGACAAGGCCAACGAGGAGAGCCTGCTGGCCGACCAGAAGGAACGGGCCGAGCACCTGATGCTGCTGGACCTGGGCCGCAACGACGTGGGCCGCGTGGCCGCCGCCGGCACGGTAAAGGTGACCGAGAGCTACACGATCGAGCGTTACAGCCACGTCATGCACATCGTCTCGAATGTTGTCGGCCGGCTGGACACGAACCGGGCCGATGCCATTGACGCGGTCTTCGCAGGGTTTCCGGCCGGCACCGTATCGGGCGCGCCCAAGGTGCGGGCCTGCGAGATCATCGCCGAGCTGGAGGGTGAAACGCGCGGCGCCTATGCCGGCGGCGTGGGCTATTTCAGCCCCGACGGCAATCTCGACAGCTGCATCGTCCTGCGCACCGCCGTGCTCAAGGATGGCGTGATGCATGTGCAGGCCGGCGCCGGCATCGTGGCCGACAGCGACCCCGCCTATGAACAGCGCGAATGCGAACACAAGGCCGGCGCCCTGTTCGCCGCCGCCCGCGAAGCGGTGCGTGTCGCCGCGCAAAGCCAGTTCGGACAGTGACCATGACCAACGCTTCCTCGACCAATAACCGCATCCTCGTCATCGACAATTACGACAGCTTCACCTGGAACCTGGTCCACTATGTGATGGAACTGGGCGCGCAGGTCGAAGTGGTGCGCAACGACGCGATGAGCGCGGCGCAGGCCATTGCCACGGGCGCTGCCGGCTATCTGCTCAGCCCCGGCCCCTGCACCCCCAACGAGGCGGGCATCAGCCTGGACCTGGTGGGGGCCGCGGCCGACGCTGGCGTGCCGCTGCTGGGCGTGTGCCTGGGCCACCAGTCGATCGGCCAGTATTTTGGCGGCAAGGTGGTGCGCGGCGGGCTGATGCACGGCAAGACCAGCCCAGTCACGCACGACAATACCGGCCTGTTCAAGGGCCTGCCCTCGCCTTTCATGGCCACGCGCTATCACTCGCTCATCGTGACCGACATTCCCGACTGCCTGTCGGTCAATGCGCGCAGCGACGACGGGCATGTGATGGGCTTCCGCCACGCCAGCCTGCCCATTCACGGTGTGCAGTTCCACCCCGAGAGCATCGCGACCGAGCATGGCCACGCCATGCTGGCCAATTTCCTGCAACTGTGCGGGATCGAGGCGCGCCTGCCGGACGGGGTGGCATGAGCGCCCTGCCCGAAGGCGCCCTGCCTCCGGTCGACACGCATCCCTTTGCCGAGGATGAGGCCGAGGCGATCTTTGCCGCCATCCTCGACCGCAAGGTGAGCGATGCGCAGATCGCCGATTTCCTGGTTGCCCTGTCGGATCGGGGCGAGACGGCGAGCGAGATTGCCGGCGCGGCGCGCGCCATGCGCGCCCGCATGATCCCGGTCGAGGCCAGCGCGGACGTGCTGGAGCGCGCCATCGATGTGTGCGGCACAGGCGGCGACGGGCACCATACGCTCAACGTCTCGACCGCGGTGTCGCTGGTGGTGGCGGCCTGCGATGTGCCGGTGGCCAAGC
>DATMUT010000698.1:0-3874 GCA_035563755.1 Novosphingobium sp. | reverse complement strand
AAAGGCGCGGTCGAGCGGGGCGCCATCGGGCAGGTCGGCCCGCTTGATGCGCACGTCGATCACCTGCACGCCATATTCGCGCGCTTCCTGGTCGAGCAGGCTGCGGATCTGGGCCATCATCGCCCCGCGCTCGGGCGTCAGCAGCGACTGGAAGGTGTGGCTGGCCAGCCCCTGCCGCAGCGAGGAGGTGAGGATGGGGCGCAGCTGCTCCTGCAGCCGGTCGACCGTGCCGGCGGTGCGGACCATGCGCACCGGGTCGATCACGCGGAAGCGGGCATAGGCGTCGACCTCGAGCCGCTGCTGGTCGGACGAGCTGACCTGCTGCTGCTCCATCTCGACCGAGAGCACGCGCTTGTCGATCAGCACCACCGTTTCCATGAGCGGCACACGCAGCGACAGGCCCGCGCCCGTGTGGCCAAAGCCCTCGGCCGGGTGGAAGCGGTTGATGACGCGCACCGGGTCGCCCATGCGCAGCACCACGGCCTGCTGGGTTTCGGGTACCATCACCACCGAGGCCATGGCCGCCACCAGCGCGACGAGCGCCGCGCCTGCGGCCAGCCCGGCGCGCGGGCCCCACTGGCCCGGAATCAGCGAGAGCGCGTTCACTGGTTGCCTCCCTGTGCGGGCACATCGGCGGGCGCGGCGGCGGCCTTGCGGCGCAGTTCGGGCAGGGGCAGGTAGGTGGTCATGCTGTTGGGGGCGATGACCTTGTCATTGGCCGACAATACGCGCTCCATCGTGGTGTAGTACATGCGCCGGCGCGTCACTTCGGGCGAGAGCTTGTACTGGGCATAGACCTTGTCGAAAGCGGCGGCCTCGCCCTCTGCCTGGGCAATGGTCTGCTGGGCAAAGGCGTGGGCGTTCGACAGGTCGCGGTTGGCGTCCTGCTGGGCGGCCTGCACGCGCTGGAAGGCGTCGTTCACCTTGGCCGGCGGATCGGCCTTCTTGATGTCGACGCCCTGGATCAGCACGCCCGAATGATATGCGTCGAGAATGGCCTGCATGCGCTGGCGCACGCTGGCCTCGATCTCGGCGCGGCCATTGCCGCCCATCACATCGTTCAGGCGCACTTCGGCAACGCTGGCGCGCATCGCGGCCTCGGCCACCTCGCGGATGGTGCCGCGCGGGTCCTTCAGCTGATAGGCGTAGAGCTTCAGGTCCTTGATGTTCCAGCGCACCAGATAGGACAGGTCGACCAGGCTCTGGTCCTGGGTCAGCATCAGCCGCTCCCCCTCGCCCTCGGGGATCGAATCGCGCTGGATTGAGGTCACATCCTCGACCCGCACGCTTTGCACCGGCCAGGGCGCGATCACGTTCATGCCCGGCCCGATGGTGCTGGAATATTTGCCGAAAGTGGTCACGATGCCCTGCTGGTTCGAGCCGAGCTGGTGAAAGCTGCCCAGCATCAGCCACAGCGCCACAGCCCCGCCCGCCAGCCAGGGCGCCCAGCCGCGCGATCCGGCGCGCGGGGCGATGTTGAACAGGCCGCCGCCCGGCAGGCCGCCAAGGCCCCCACCCAGGCCGCCGCCCAAGCCCCCGCCAATGCCGCCACCGCGGCCGCCGTTGCCCGGCTTTGCGCCATCGCGGCGCCCGCCACCCAGCGGGCGGAAAATGTCTTCAACGCCCGAGCGGCGCGGCGGTGCGCCTGCCGGCTGCCATGGGTTGCGCGGACCATTGGCCGAGGGCTGCTCGCCACCTGTGCTGCTCTCGCCGGGCGTCTTGCCGCCCTCGCCGCGCCCGCCCGAAGGGGGCACCGATGCGCCCGCACCGCTGGCCGGGGGCGCATCGCCCTGCTGTCCGGGGTTTGCGGCTTCTGGCGCGTCCTTGTCAGCATCCTGCGCCATCACCTGCCCCGCCGAGCCTGCGCTCCACGGGCTTGGCCGTCCGTTGGTCGAGGCAGCGCCGCCGGATTGCCCGGCCTGTTCATCGGCAATATCTGTCATGCCTACCTCTATAGGAAGCCCTGCGGCAATTAACAGGGGGGGCGCAAAAACAGGTGAGCGATCGGGCAGGCGCTGCTAGGGGCTCTGGCAGGCAATGGCCCCACACGGGGCGCAACGACATGATACGCAGGTGAATGGCATGGCAGGCGATGAAGGCGCGCAACTGAAAACCCTCTTGCCCGAAAGGGCCGCGCAAAGGGTGCAATCGGTGCGGCTGGCGGGCGGCGTGGCAACGCTGGTGCTCGATGCCAGCGGGCTCAACGCCCTTGCGCGCGAGGCGCTCGAGGCCGAGGTGAAGGGCTCGCTGGCGGGCGCTGCGGGTGTTTCGGAAGTGCGCGTCGGGCTGGTGGCCGACCGCCCCGCCGAGCAGGAGGCCCCCAGCGGGCCGGTCATCATCGCGGTGGGTTCGGGCAAGGGGGGCGTGGGCAAATCGACGCTCTCGGCCAATCTGGCGGTGGCTTTGGCGCGCATGGGGCTGAAGGTGGGCCTGGTCGACGCCGACATCTACGGCCCCTCGCAGCCGCGCCTGCTGGCCAACGAGGGCGTCCGCCCCGAGGCCAAGGACAGCAAGATGTTCCCCGTGCCCAGCAAATACGGCGTGGGCGTGCTCTCGATGGGCCACCTGATCGAGCCGGGCCGGGCGATCGCCTGGCGCGGCCCCATGGCGGCGGGCGCGCTGGGGCAGCTGGTCGATGCCTGGTGGGGCGATACGCAGGTGCTGGTGGTCGACCTGCCGCCGGGCACGGGCGATGTGCAGCTCACCATGATCCAGAAGCACAAGCCGGCGGGCGCGGTCATTGTCTCGACCCCGCAGGATCTGGCGCTGATTGACGCCACGCGCGCGATGAACCTGTTCGATTCGGCGGGCGTTCCCGTCATCGGCATGGTCGAGAACATGGCCGGCTATGTCTGCCCGCATTGCGGCAACGTGTCCGACCCGTTCGGCGTTGGCGGGGTCGAGCAGACCGCCGCCGAGCTGGATCTGCCGTTCCTGGGCCGGGTGCCGCTCGATCTGGCCATCCGCAAGGGGTCGGACGCGGGCGAGCCGCCTGCTGCCGGCGACACGCCGCAGGGCGCGGCCTTTGCCCGCATCGCGCGGCAGGTGGCCGACTGGCTGAACCCGAGGTAATCGGGCGGTGGCCCTCTCGCGCCGGCAGATGCTGGTGGGCGGGGCGGCGGGCGGCGGCCTGCTGCTGGCCTGGGGGCTGATGCCGCGCCATTACCCGCTGCCCCTGCCGCCCGCCCCCGGCGAGGTGGCCTTTGACGCATGGCTGCGCATTGGCGCCGATGGCATGGTGACGGTGGCCATTCCCCAGCTCGAGATGGGGCAGGGGGTGCTCACGGTTCTGGCGCAGGTGGTGGCGATGGAACTGGGCGCCGACTGGCGGCAGGTGGCTGTGCAGATGGCCCCCGTCAGCGAGATATGGGCCAATGTGCCGCTGGCCCGGCGCTGGGCGCCCATGTGGATGCCGTTCTGGCCGGGGCTGGCCGATGGCGAGGATGGCTTGCTGGCCCGGCGCTGGGCCGAACGGCACCGTTTCATGGCCACCGCCGATGGCCAGTCGCTGGCCGCCTATGAGGCGCCCGCGCGCCATGCAGCGGCCTGTGCGCGGGGCATGCTGGCGCAGGCGGCGGCGCGGCGCTGGGGCGTGGAGGCCGGGCAGTGCCGGGTCGAGAAGGGGCTGATCAGCCACGGCGCGCAATCCCTGCCTTTTGGAGCGCTGGCGGCCGAGGCCGCGCGGCTGACCCCGCCCGATCCGCCCCCCTTGCGCGCGCAGCCGCCGGCGCAGGATCCGGCCCTGCGCGATGCGGGCGGCTTTCCCCGCCTCGACCTGCCCGCCAAGGTGGATGGGTCTTGGCCCTTTGCGGCTGACATTCGCCTGCCCGGCATGGTGTTTGCCGCCATCCGCAATGCGCCTCGGGGGCAGGCG
>DATMUT010000697.1:0-5261 GCA_035563755.1 Novosphingobium sp. | reverse complement strand
CCGCCGAGAGGGTGAAGGTGAGCGCCCCCATCACCTCGGCCCCGCCCTCGCGCTTGACCAGCGCCGAGGCGGCCAGCACCGCCTCTGCGTCGTGCATCGGGTCGAGCATGATGAACTTGCCGATGCCGCTGTCCTGCAGGTGGCGATAGACCAGCGCCATGAAGTCGGGGTCTGCCTGTTGCCAGGCGATGAAACGCAGGCCGGTGGTGATGAATTGCAGCGGCGTGTCGGGCATCGCCGCATGCATCCGCCGGATCCGCTCCCACGGGTTGTTGCGGAAATAGCGGGCGGCGACGGCCATATGCGTCGAGCTGGTGAAATCAATGGCGCGAAAGCCGACGCGATTGGTGGCGCCGGCAATCTGCAGCATCTGCGCGGTCGACAGGCCCGTCGCCCCCCAGAGCGACTGGTTGCCATCGCGCATCGACACGTCGGTCAGGGCGATTTCGGCCATTACTGTGCTCCCCGGCTCAGATGCGTTTCGAAAAAGCGCGTGTCGACCCCGCCCGCGACGAAAGCCGGGTGGGCGGCGATGCGCGCGTGCAGGGGCGCGGTGGTCGGCACACCCTCGATGCGCAGGGCCGCCAATGCCCCGCCAAGGCGCTCGACTGCCTGCGCGCGCGTCTCGCCCCAGACGATCAGCTTGCCCATCAGCGAGTCGTAGAAAGGCGGGACGACGCCCCCGCTGGCGATATGGGTGTCGACGCGGATGCCGGGGCCGGCGGGCCATGCGGCGCGGGCAATGCGGCCCGGCGCCGGGCGGAAATCGGCCGCAGGGTCCTCGGCGTTGATGCGCACCTCGATGGCGGCGCCGTGGGGGCGGATCATGGATTGAGTGAGCGACAGGCGCGCGCCGCCCGCAATCAGCAATTGCTGTTCGATCAGGTCGACCCCGGTGATCGCCTCGGTCACGGGGTGCTCGACCTGGATGCGGGCGTTCATCTCGAGGAAAAAGAAATCACCCGTATCGGCATCGACCAGGAATTCCACCGTGCCTGCCCCGCGATAGCCAAGGTGCCGTGTCAGCGCGACGGCGGCCTGTTCGAGTCCCGAACGCGTCGCCTCGGGCAGCAGCGGCGCGGGCGCCTCCTCGACCAGCTTCTGGAACCGGCGCTGGATCGAGCAGTCCCGCGTGCCCAGATGAATGGCGTCGTGCCCGTCGCCCAGCACCTGCACCTCGACATGGCGGCCGCTGGCGATGAAGCGTTCGACATAGATGCGCGGATCGCCAAAGGCGGCCTGCGCCTCGGCCATGGCCAGGGCAATCATGGCGGGCAGGTCGGCCGGATCATCGACCCGCTTCATCCCCTTGCCGCCGCCGCCCGACACCGCTTTCAGCAGCACCGGAAAGCCGGTTTCGCGCGCGCGGGCCAGTGCGTCCTCGGGCGTTGCCGCCTCGCCGCCGGGCACGACGGGCAGGCCAGCCTGCTGCCCCACATGGCGCGCCATCAGCTTGTCGCCCATCGCCTCCAGGCTCGACACATCCGGCCCGACCAGGGTGATCCCGGCCTCGCCCAGCGCGCGGGCAAAGGCGGCGTTCTCGGACAGGAAACCATAGCCGGGATGGACCGCATCGGCGCCTGCCGCTTGCGCTGCGGCCACAACGGCGGCCACATTCAGATAGGACTGCGCAGAAGAGGCCGGGCCCACCACGACCACCTCGTCGGCAAGGCGCGCGGGCAGGCTGCCCACATCGGCTTGCGATGCGCCAAGGATGGTGGTCATGCCCAGCCTTTGGCCTGTGCGCAGGACGCGCAAGGCTATCTCGCCGCGATTGGCGATGAACAGTCGGCGGATCATTGGCGGTTTACTCCGTGGGGCGGATGTGGGCCAGCGTGGCGCCGCCATCGACCATGGCGGCATTGGCCACCGGCAGGGCCACTATCGTGCCGGCAAGGCCAGCGTGAACGGGGTTCATCAGCTTCATCGTCTCGACAATGCCGATGACGGTGTCAGCAGAAACGGTGTCGCCCACCTCGACAAAGGGGGCAGCGCCCGGCGCCGGCGCGCGATAGAAAGTGCCGGGCAGAGGCGCCGGCACCGCCACCAGCCCGTCGGGCAGGGCAGGAGCTGGCGCAGGCGCTGCGGCCTCTGCCGCCGGGGCGGCCACCTCGTCAAAGCGCCATTCCTGAGACCAGGGCGCATCCTCGGCCTCGCCCTCGCGCTCGACGCGCAGGCGGAACGCGCGGGTGGCGATGTCGATCCGGCCATAGGGCGTGGCATCGAGGATGGCCACGATCTCGGCCACATCGTCGGGTGTCAGCATGGGTGGTGTCTGCTTGCTCATGGGGTTCAGGCCGATTGCAGGTGGTGCTGGGCCAGCATGTGCCGGGCTTCGGCAATGATGGCGTCGGCAAAGGGTGCGTCGTTGAAATGCGCGTCCACCGTGTGGAAGGCCATATTGGCCGGCATGACGGCGCGCGCATGGTCGGCAAAGGGCGCGGGCAGCGAGGGGTCGTGGATGTGCCCGGAGGGGCTGTCGTGGCTGGAAAAGCCGTGCAGCGGCACGAACAGGCTGACCGGGCCCTTGGCCTGCGCGGTGATGGTGGCCAGATGGTTGGCCAGCGCCTCAAGCTCGGGCAGTTGGGTGCGCACGGCGGTCAGCTGCGGGTTGTGCTTGTGATAGCGTTTGCCCGGAAACTGCACCTGCGCCACCTCGATCGGGCCGGCGATGATGAAGTCGGCATTGCCCGGCGCCCAGATGGTGGGCACGCCCTGGCTCATGCCGGCCTGCCCGCGGGTGGGGGCGCCGGCGGCAATGCCGCCATGCAGCCGGTCCATGATCTCGGTGACCGACAGGTCGAGCACCAGCGCCGGCGAGCGCTCGGCCGCAATGGCGTCGAGCGTGGCGCCCCCTGCGCCCGAGGAGTGGAACACCATGACCTCGCAGCCATCGGCCTCGAGCGCCTCGCGGATGCGGCGGGTGCAGGTTTCGGTGGTGCCAAGCGTTGTCATCAGCACCAGCGGGCGGGCGGCTGCCGGCGCGGGGTCATAGCCCTGCGCCATGCCCGCCACGGCAAGCGCTGCATTGCGGAACACGTCGCGGCTGATGGTGTTCAGCCCGGCAATGTCGGTCACCGCGTTCATCATGGCGATGTCCTTCACCCCCATGTAGGGCGCGGTAAAGCCCGAGGCCATGGTCGAGACGATGAGCTTGGGCAGGCCATAGGGCAGGCTTTGGCACAGGGCGCCGGCCAGCGCTGTGCCCATCGAGCCGCCCACACACAGCACGCCGTGAATGGGCGTATGAGCGATATAGGCATGGGCCGCGCCCAGCGATCCGCGGATCATCTGTTCGTGGATATGCCCTTCGTGGCCCAGTGCGCGGATGGCGGCAATGGTGGTGCCGGCGGCCTGCGCGACGGCCTCGGGGCCAATTTCGGCGCCGCCCATGTCGGCCCGCACGCTGGGGTCGAGGTGGACGACAACAACGCCTGCCCCCTCGAGCACAGAGCGCAGGAATTGCGCCTCGGCCTGTTTGGTGTCCTGGGTGATAACCAGCATCACCCGCGGCCTGATGGCGGCGGGGCCCTCGCTTTTCATGCCGGGCATGGCGGCTTGCCTCTCGTACTATGTTTTGGTTGCCCTCATGTTTTTCACGGCTGCGCCCGATTGCCTAATGCAAAACATCGGGTAGATTTCACGAGGTGAAATCCGCGTGCCGTCGCCATCCTGATGGCGATCTGCAAGACAGGCGGAGCACGGCGACCGGCCAGACATGGGCCGGCACAAGGGGCAAGAGGACAGCCATGACCGACTTTGACGCGGGCAAGGGCGCGAGATCACGCGCGTATATTTCACGCACCGATGCCGGATTTGCCGAAACAGGCGCCGGCGGCCCGCCATTGGGCGCGGCAGGCAGGGTCAAGCAGGTACGGGCACTCGAGCGGGGCCTTGATGTCCTGCTGGCGGTGCGCGAAGCGGGCAGCATCTCGGGCGGCACCAGCGGTACGGGTGGGGGCGGCCTCAGCCTCAATGCGCTGCACAGCCGGCTGGGCCTGCCAAAGGCGACCTTGCTGCGCCTGTTGCAAACGCTCTCGGCCAAGGGGCTGGTGTGGCGCCGGCTGGCCGATGGGGCGTGGCTGCCCGGACAGTCGAACGGCCCCGCGCGCGGCACCGACCCGGCCACGCGGCTGGCCGAGATCGCCTCGCCGCTGCTGGTCGAGCTGTCTCAGGCGGTGGTGTGGCCATCGGTGATCGCGGTGCCGCGTTTCGACCATCTCGAAATCATCGAGACGAACAGCCCGGTCACGCGATTCGACTTTGCCGCGCTGGGGCCGGTGGGGGCCAAGCTGTCCTATCTGCATACGGCCACGGGGCGGGCCTATCTGTCGGCCTGTGACGAGGCCGAGCGCGAGGCGATTGTCGCGCGGCTGCGCCCGGCCGGCATCGGCGCCGAGGCGGCCGACGATGGCATTCGCCGGATCGAGTCGATTGTCGAGGACACCCGCGCGCGCGGCTATTCGACCCGCGAGCCGCACCACCCCTGGGCCGATCGCAACCGGCAAATGGTGCTGCGCGACGGCAAGGCGTCGATGGCGGTGGCGGTGGTGATGCCGGTGGCCAGCAGCAGCGTTGCGGGCGGATATATGCCGGGCGGGCGGGCCATTGCGGCGATCAATATCACCTGGCCAGCGCGTCGCGCGCGGGTCGAGGAAGTGGCGGGGCAGCATCTGGTTACGCTGCGTGCTGTGGCCGATCGGCTGGGGGCGCTGGCTCTGGCGGAAAGTTTCATCAGGTGAAACATCTGGTGCTTGCCTCTGCCTGCGGCATGGCCGAACCTGCCTTGCGCAGCGGCGCAGGCCCGACACGACATGCGGCACGCAAGCGCTATGCGCCACCGGCCGGCACCGCGTTCAAAGCAAGAAACTGCGCGCGCCATGCAAAGCACGCGCGCCTTGGGGGAAAGTGATGAAGGCCTGGGTGCTGACCAAGGGCGCGACCTCGATCGATGCCATGAACATTGCCGAACTGGCGCGGCCCGAGCCGGGTCCGGGCGAGATACTGGTGCGCGTCCATGCCTGCTCGCTCAATTACCGCGACCAGGCGATCGTGCGCGGGCAATATCTGGGCGGCCCGGTGGCCGAGGATATCGTGCCCCTGTCGGACGGCGCGGGCGAGGTTGTGGCGGTCGGCCCCGAGGATGGCACCGGCAGCGCGGGCCGCTTTGCCGTGGGCGACCGGGTGGCGGGCATCTTCTTTCAGAACTGGGTGGATGGGCCGCCCAATCCGGGCGTGGGGCCGGCGCTGGGCGCGGCGGG
>DATMUT010000696.1:0-12318 GCA_035563755.1 Novosphingobium sp. | reverse complement strand
GAGACATAGCCCTTGAAGGTGTTCTCGTTGTAGTCGCCATAGGTGGCGGCCACCTCGCCCTTGATATGCTCAAGGTCGGGCTTGCGGCTGACCACGTTGACCGCGCCGCCAATGGTGTTCTTGCCATAGAGCGTGCCTTGCGGCCCGCGCAGCACCTCGACCCGCTCGACATCGAACAGGTTGAGCAGCGCGCCCTGGATGCGCGAGAGGTACACCCCGTCGACATAAACGCCCACGGCCGGGTCGAAAGTGCCCAGCGCATCGGGCTGGCCAATGCCGCGAATGAAGAAATTGGCCGAGGAGGACGAGCCGCGCCCCTGCACGATATTGGTGTTGGGCACAGCGCCCTGCACGCCCGACAGGTCGCTCGCGCCCATCTTGGCGAGCGTTTGCGTGCTCATGGCCGAAATGGCGATGGGCACGTCAGCCAAGCGCTCCTCGCGCTTGCGGGCGATGACGGTGATTTCCTGATCGCCCGGCGCCACGCTGTCGGCCGCGGGCGGGGCCGATTGCGCCAGGGCCGGATCGGCCAGCAGGGCGCAGGCCACCATTGCCAGCACCGAAACATGCGTTGTCGCAAGACGCCATTCGGGTTTGTTCCAGGCCATCGTTCTCTCCTCCGCCGGCTATTGGCGCCGGTCCGTGCGCAAGAGATATTGAAAGATGAACCACCTTTCAACTTTTGATTGCATAAAGACCGCGTCCCGGCGTAAGGCCGTTGCATCATGGCCACAAAAACGGGAGAGACAGGGCAAGCCAGCCCCGGCAAGCAGCCTCGCACCGCGCGCGGCCGCGCCACCATGCGCCGCCTGCTCGACGCAGCAGCGCAGGAATTTGCCGAGAACGGTTTTCACGAAGCCTCGATTTCAGGCATCACCCGCCGCGCGGGCACCGCACTTGGCAGCTTCTACACCTATTTCGACAGCAAGGACGCGATCTTCTCGGCGCTGGTGAGCGACATGAGCGATGCCGTCGCCCGCACGGCGGCCGCAGCGATTGCCCCCGGCACCAGCGGCATTGCGCGCGAACGCGAAGCGCTGGCCGCTTTCCTGACCTTTGCCCGCGCGCACAAGGAAATCTACCGCATCATCGACGAGGCCGAATTTGCCGATCCGGCCGCCTATCGCGCCCATTACGAGGGGGCGGCCCGCCGCATCACCAGGCGCCTTGATGAAAGCGTGGCCAATGGCGCACTGGTGCCCGGCGACAACGAGGTGCGCGCCTGGGCGATCATGGGCATGAACGTGTTTCTGGGCCTGCGCTTTGCCGTATGGGGCGGCGAAAAAGGCGTCGAGGACATTGCCGCTGCCGCTGCGGCCCTATTGGGTCAGGGCATGGCCCGCACAAAGCCGGGCGATTGCAGCTAGCCCGCCGCCTCGCCTCAGTGCAGCGTATCGGCCCCGGCAGCCCCGCCCAGACCATAGCGGGCCAGCATTGCCCCATGCAGCGGCGCGGCAAACTCCAGCCCCGCCAGCCCATCCTCGACCCAGCGCACCGTGGCCGGCAAGGCGATCATGCTGCCCAGCAGGATAAGCACGCGCTGGCCGCACACCACTTCGGCGCGCGGCATGACCGCACAGCACCCCTGCCGCGACACGTTGATCAGACGCGCACGATGAGAGACCCCGTCCATACGGCAGGCAGCTTCGATCACGGCGCGACTGCGCGTATCTCTGCGTCTTTCGGGCGTCATCGCCGGTCTCACCTTCGGGCTTGCGGAATCGCGGGCCTTTCTGCCGCTTTAATCTAAGCCACGAATTTCTAAACAATCCTTTCCGTTTTAACGGAAAAAACCGCGCGCCCGCAAAAACAGATAGGCCGCCAGCGACGAGCCGCCCACCGCCAGACTGGAAAACAGCGAGCCGCCATGGCCAATAAGCGGCAGATCGCCGGTGTTCATGCCGAAATAGCCGGTGATGAGCGTGGCCGGCATCATCAGCGCGGTCATCACCGAGAGCAGATAGAGGTTCTGGTTGATCCGCTGATTGCCCAGCGCCTCCATCTCGTCGCGCAGCAGCAGCAATTGCCCGTGCAGCGCGCGCAAGTCACTGTCGAGGCCGAGCACGCGCTGGGCAAGGTTCTTGGTGACCTCCTCGAGCGCCTCGGGCAGGTCGTGATCGCGCTCGAGGCGCAGGAACACCTTGTGCATGCCATCGACAATGCGGTGCAACTGGGCATGGCTGCGGCGCAGCTTCAAAAGCCGCCCATCGCCGGGGCGGGCGTTCTCGGCCAGCACGGCATCCTCGACCGCCTGCGCCTCGATCGACATCTGCGTGAGGCGCTGCTCCAGATTCTCGACAATGGCGCCCACCACCACCGCCAGCGCATCGCCCGTCGAAGCCACCCGCGTGCCCGCCAGCAGGCGCCGCCGCACGATGTCGCCGCAACCCAGCGGATATTTGCGCGCCGTCACGATGCCCCGCGGGCCGATGGCAATGTGCAGCGCGCCAATCTCGTCGGTGTGCTTCAGCTGATATTCGCGCTTCAGGTCGTGCACCACAATGCCGACCCAATCCTCGCCCACAACCGCCCGCTGATACTCGTCGGTCGAGAGCAGCATTTCGCGCAGGCCATCATCCAGCCCCGCACCGCGCTCGATCCAGTCGATGGTCGCATGGTCGGCCAGATGCAGGTGCATCCACACGAAAGCCCCATCCTCGGGGCCATTCTCGTCGTCGAGCGCCGGGGCGCCAATCGTGGCCGGGTCAAGCTCGTGCCCGTGCCCCTCGTGAAAGCCAAAGGCCCAGATGACGGTGGGCGCCGGCACAAAGGGCGTATCCCCGGCCCGCCGCACGCCGCCGATCCGATCGCTGTTCCAGCCGGTTGAGGTCATCTTGCGGTCCTGCCTGCCTTGCCCTGCCCCGCGCTCTAACCGCTAGGGCAAATAGCGCAAGCGCAGTCAGGCGCGCGGCCCGCCACAAGGCAGGCCGCGCAACCGGCTCAGAACCCGTACTCGGCCTGAAGCCAGAACTTCTTGGTATCCACGCCAAAGCCCTTGGCCTGATAGTCGGCATATTTGGCCAGCCAGGTGATCGGCCCGGTGCGCAGGCCAATCTGCGCGTTGAATTCATTGCCATATTTCATCGAGCGAATATCGCTGCCATACCAGTGGTACGAGGCCGCGTAATTCAGACCCGGCAGCGCCTTCACCTTGGGGAACTTGCCGGCAAGGCCCACATAGGTGTCGGTCAGGCCGTTGGCCGGGGTGGTCAGGAACACATCGGCCCAGCCGTTGAACTTGTGCAGCGTCGCCATGGGGGTCTGCATCGCCCAGGCGCCGCCAACCGCATTCACATCACTGCCCAGCAGTTCATAGCCCACAGTGGCGGTCTGATTCTTCACCGTCAGCCCGCCCTCGGCCGCGCCATATTCCACGCGGTAGTGGCGCAGATTGTTGCCATAGTTCGACTGCACCGCCCAGCTGCCCATATAGCTGAGCGCCACGACCTTGTTGAGCGGCAGGCTGCCCGTAGCGCGCAGACCATAGGTTTGCGAGCTGTCGAGCTGCGAACGCGCCGCGGCATTGATGAAGCTGGTGCGGTCATAATCCAGCAGATAGGCAAAGCCCTTTACCAGCGCGTATCTGGTCTTGATGCCGGCGTTGAGGAAATAGAAGCTGCCCGAATAATACAGGCGCGGCGGGGCGTCGTTGCCATAGATCGTGCGCTGCTTGCCGGCATAGGTCGCATCCAGCGTGACCGGGCCCTGGCGCACTTCGGCGCGCACCGCATCAAACGTCTGCTCGTTCTGGCGCCAGCCCACCGAGCCGACGAAGCGCTGGTCATCCAGGTTGATGCGCTGGCGACCCAGCGTCAAAGTCAGCGGCCTGGTCGCATACTGGACCTGCAGGCGGTTAAGCCCGATCGTCTCGGGATCGGCCACCACCGCTTGCGCCGAGCGGTACTGATGGCTGACCGAGGCAAAGGGGAAGGCGTTGTAATGCGGGTCGATCGCCAGCGTGGCGGTGCCCTCGACCAGCAGCGCCAGATGGCTGGGCGCATGACGAATCTCGGCGCCCGAGCGGATGCGCATGGTCACAGCATCGGCGCTCTTGGTCGTGGCATCCACATCCTCCCAGCGCAGCCGCGCATCGAGGATGGGGTCGATCGTGACCCCGTCGCCCACCGCCACCGGCCCGCCAAAGGCAGGCTGGGCAGGCGCGGCGCTGGCCCACCCCGCTCCGCAAGCCGACGCCAGCAAGGCGCCCATGCAAATTGCCAGATGTCCCTTCATGTTTTCCCTCATGTTCTGCCTGTTTATCCGCCCGTCAGCCTTGTGGCGCACCTGCTTTGGCAGCTGGTCATCTGGCGTTCGCGCCGCCGGCCCCTGAACCTTTGGCGCAAAACAAAAACGCCGCCTGCCCCGCCCCCATCGAAGGGAACAGGCCGGGCGGCGTCGTTGCCACACATTGACCAAGTGATTTCGCTGTTGCAGGCACGCGATCGCGCAGGATCGCCCTTGATCCTGCCACGTGCTGTCTGCGCCAGTTTATGGAAAAGGGCCGGGGCTAGGCAAGGAGCAATTCCGCATTGCACAATGAACTACGCCATTTGGCGTACACTTGTGCTGCCTGTTTTTGCCGCTCGGCTGGCTTTTCTTAAGCGGCAATCGCATTGCGACAGGCACGCCCCACAGCCTTAATGTCGTGGCAAAAAAGCGCCATACATAGACAAAAGGGCCGTTGGGGCATGCCTGCGCCGGCAAGGTCACCCGGCAGATACCGTAGTGCCAATCAATTGATTGCATTCGGTAAAGCCGTGGCGACAGGGGCCGATATAGGC
Organism: Novosphingobium sp.; assembly: GCA_035563755.1. Taxonomy (GTDB): domain Bacteria; phylum Pseudomonadota; class Alphaproteobacteria; order Sphingomonadales; family Sphingomonadaceae; genus Novosphingobium. Next base: position 7,537 of record DATMUT010000696.1, on the reverse strand, counting down.
GTGCCGCATTGCACAATTCGTAGTGATGATACAGGTATTATCACCTATTTTGATTTCAACACATTAACCCGAGGCGCCGCGATAACGCGCCCTTACCCAAATCGCGGGCATGTTTTCGTTAACCCCCCAATCGCAACGCCGGCCACTTTTTTGCCCCGCGCGAGATTCGCCTGCCCTCGCAATCGCAGCATCCGCGCCGACAACAGCGCCGTTTTCACGAAACCGAAAACTTGTGTTGACCGCATGGCCGTGATTGTGGCAATCGCCCCCTCGCTTGCAAGGACCGGGAAGCCGGAAACATCCGCCAGCAGGCGCATCCCTTTACGGAACCACAGGTTTCCCAAAGGTCATGCGGGTGTAGCTCAATGGTAGAGCAGCAGCTTCCCAAGCTGAATACGAGGGTTCGATTCCCTTCACCCGCTCCAACTCTCTCCCTGGCTCACCATCTCGCGCATCGGGGCATCAGCCTGCGCGCGCTCCTGCCGGGCCATTCGCTCGACCAGGCGGTTGTACAGCGTCACGCCGCGATCGTGCACGGTGGGCATCACGCGCGGCGCGGGCGTTGCGGCCAACACTTTCTGCTGCCCCTCGATCATCACCCTGTCCTCGGCAAAGGCCATGTCGGCCATGGCCATCAAACGGTCGCGCAGCGCCGCATCGCCATGATCGCAATGCGGCCCCCACGAAAAGAAATAGCGCGCCCGCCCATCGCCCGTGGGCGTGACGGCCTGGCTGGTGAAGGTCACGCCGCCCACTGCCCGCGCATAATCGGGCGGGCCAAAATCGCAGGCCTGCGCGGTGCCAACCGGGAAATTGCCGCCCTTCATCAGCAGCACGCCGGGCAGCAGGAAATCATAGGTCGACCACACATCGACCGGCTGGCCATTGCTGCGCCCGGCAGGCCCAGGCGAATTGGCGATCCAGCGCTCGTAACGGATGCCCCAGTCAAGCGGCGTGATCCGCGCGGGGCTGTCGGCAAAGACGCTGGTGGCCTGAAAGCTGGCCGCATGCACATAGGTCAGGTGGCTGAAATCGAGCAGGTTGTCATTGATGAGCCGCGCCTCGGCGGCATAATCAAGGTAGCCGTGGCCAAGGATATAGTCCGGATCGTCCAGCCCGACCGCAGGCGGAATGAGCGCCGGATCGGCCAGCGCGGGATCGCCCATCCACACCCAGGCCCAGCTATGCCGGTCCACCACCGGATAGGCGCGGATGCGGGCCTGATCGGGAATGGCCGCCTGCCCCGGTATCTCGATGCAGCGCCCCGCCGCGTCAAAGCGCAGCCCGTGGTACATGCAGCGCAGCGAAGCACCCTCGCAGCGGCCCAGCGACAAGGGCGCAAGGCGATGCACGCAGCGGTCCTCGTGTGCGCGCAACACACCCTCGGCCCACCACAGCACGATGGGCTCGCCCAGTACGTTGACCGCACTGGGCCGGTCGCGCGGCAGGTCGGGTGTCCAGCCGGCCACGTACCAGGCATTGCGAACATAGGTCATGGGGCTCTCCCTTTTCTTTATTGAACCATGTTCAGTGAACATCGTTCACTTGTCAACCCGCCCCCCGTCGACCAGACAGGCGCGATGAAGATCGACAGGGAGCAAATCACCGCCGTCGCGCTTGACGTGCTGCAGGCCGAGGGGCTGGACGGGCTGGGCATGCGGCCGCTTGCCGCGCGGCTGGGGGTCAGGGCCTCGGCGCTGTACTGGCATGTCGAGGATAAGGAGCAACTCTACGCGCTGATGGCGGGGCATTTTTATCGCCACGCCTTTCGCCAGGCCGAAGCGGCAGGCGATGCGGCAGGGTGGCTGAAAGCTCTGGCCGATGGGTTTCGTGCAATCTTGCTGCAATATCGCGATTCGGCGCGGCTTTGCGCCATAGCCCCGCCCGTGGCCGCCGCCTCTGCCGACGAGGCCGACAGGCTGGCCGCGCCGCTGGTCGCAATGGGCATGGCGCGGGCATCGGCGCTTTCGGCCATTGCCTCGGTGCTGGCCTTGACGCTGGGCTGGGCGGTGTATGAACAGTCGAGTGCCATGCACGCCCATCTGGCCGAAATGTTCGATTTCGATCAGGCATTTGCCGAAAGCCTCGAAGCAATTGTTGCAGGCTGGGCGACCGCGACCGGCGGCCGTTGACATAATTGTCGCGGTCTGTCGCTGCTGGTTGCGCGGCGCTGGCAAGGCAGGCATATCACCGCGCGTGACACGCACAGCACCTCTTCAGCGCGGGGCAGGTCTTGCCCTTTGCCTCGCCGCCCTGACCGCTTCGAGCGGCTGCGCCCACTTTCGCGAAGCCGCCGAGCGCGCCCGCGCGCAGGCCGGCGAGCCAGCCCCGCCGATTGCAGCGCGCCCGCCCAAAGAACACAAGAGCAGGGCCAAACAGGCCAGAGCCCAAAAGGCCAAGGTCGAACAGGCACCGGAAGTACAGGCACCGGAAGTACAGGCACACCCCGCGCGCGAACCCGTCTTGGCGCGCGAACCCGTTGCCCAGCCGGTGGCCGCGCCCGAAGCGCCAAAACCTGTCCCTTCGGCCAGCGCGATGGCTGCTGCTCCAGTTGCTGCGCCCACGCCGCCCCCCGCTGTGTCGGCCCCCGTCGCGCCAAACAATGCTGCCCCAGCGCCAGCGTATCGTCCGGCGCCCGTTACCCAGCCTGCCGCTGTTGCCAGTCAGGGCCCGCGCGAAACACGCGCAGCCCCCCAACGCGCCGAACCGCTGGCTGAGCCCACGCAGGCCTCGCTGGTGCCGCCCGGCGTTTCCGCGCAGGATTATGCCACCAGCGCCCCGGCCTCCGGCGCCGACAACGGCGCGCCTGCCCAAGGGCGGGTGGTGATCGTGTTTGCCAATATCGCCGGCAAGCAATGCAACCAGTGCCAGACGGTGAAACTGTCGGTGGCCCCCTCGGGCCGGGTGCTGTTCGAGACCACACGGGCCACCCCGACCGGCGACGACTGGCATTACAACCGGCACATGTATCGCACCGATCCGGCCAATGTCGCGGCCTTCGTCGCGCAACTGAGCACCTATCGCCCCGCTGGAGAACGCACAACCCAGGCCGCCGCCTGCCCCGCCCCTGCCACGCGCGACGACGGGCTAAGCATCGAGTGGCTCGAGGCCGGGCGCCGCGACCGGCTGGTACTCGACTTTGGCTGCGATGCCGGCCGCAACAGCCAGATCGCGCAGGCCCTGCGCCACGCGCCCGACCTGCTGCGCCTGCGCCAACTCACCCTTCCCTGGGCCAGCAGCCGCTAATCAACGCTGCCCGGACACAAAAGCAGACAGGCGGGAGGTTGCCCTCCCGCCTGTCGCATTTTGGCCGTCCGAAACGGTCGATCAGTACTTCACGCGCGCATCGACCATGAACGAGCGCGGCGGCAGGAAGCTGAACTGGTCGCTCACGCCATAGGTGCCGTTCGAGATCGAGGTGATCGCGCGGCTGTTGAACACGTTCGACACCGTGGCGCCCAGGCGCAGGTTGCGGCCGATTTCCTGGCTGATCGCAAACTCGCCCGTGCTGTAGGGGCTCAGACGATACAGGCGCACGCCGCTGGCCGTGATATACTTGCTCGTGGCCTCGGTGGCGTATTGCGTGCCGGTATACTTCTGGCTGTACGACACACGCAGGCCATTGTGCTTGTAGATCATGCCCACAGCCGCCGTGGTAAAGGGCGCCTTGGCGATCTGGGCAAAGGTCGTGCCCGACTGGGCATAGTTATACGAGCCGTTGGTGAACAGTGTCAGCCCTTCGACCGGCATGAAGGCAACCGAACCTTCGACGCCCTTGTAGTGGACAGTGCCAATGTTCACCAGCGCGCCCGAAATCGCGTTGACCGACGTGTCCGAGGCGATCTTGTTGTTCACGTTGATGATGTAGCCGTCGAGGTCGACGGAGATCTTGCGGCCGTGCCAAACGCTACCGATCTGGTAGTTGGTCGAGGTCTGCGGCTTGACGGCGGCCAACGCGGTGTTCTGCTGGTCGGTGCTGCCGGTGCCGGTGGTGGGGGTGTAGAAGCTCGACAGGTCAGGCACATACATGCCCTGCGCATACTGGCCGTAGAAGGACAGGTTCTGCACCGGCTGCCAGTTGATCGTGGCGAAGGGCAGCGTCTTGGTCCAGGTGGCCGAATTGTTGGCCGGCGAGCGGTTGGCGTCGGCATTGACCAGCGCGTTCACACCGCGGGTGAAGTTCACATACTTGATACCCGGCGTGATCGAGAGGGTCGAGGTCGGGCGCATCTCGAACTCGCCGAACAGCTGGAACTGGTCCCAGCTCGAGTTCTGCTCGTACTTGATGGCCGCCAGGCTAGTCGACGGGTACATCGAGGTGGCAGACGTGCCCAGATTGGCGTTCTGGTCATAGCTGGGCAGGCCGGTCGACCAGCTGAAGTCCCAGGTGTGGCGCCAGCTGTTCGAATGCTCGAACCAGCCGCCCACCTTCACCTTGCCATACTTGAACTCGTAGTCGACCTGGCCAATGTAGCCCAGCACACGATACTTGTTCAGCTTGTTGTAGCCCGGGATCTGCCCGGTCTTGTCCTTGACGGCGACATAAGGGTCGGTGCTGGTGCCCGAACCGCTAAAGCCGGTCACGACCGTCTTGGTGTTACCCGACATGGTGTTGTTGGTGTAGCCGTACATATAAGCACGGTTATCCATCGAGAAACCCGAACCCAGCTGGCTCTGCAGGCGGATGTACGAGAAATCAGTGGTCTTGTCGGTACGGTTGTACTTCCAGTAATCCTGCTGGGTCGGGTCGTTGCTCAGGCCATAGTTCAGGCCATACTGGCCGATGTTCGAGCTGGCAGCGCAATTGTTCGCCTTGAGCGTGGCCGAGGTCGAACCGTTGTTGCAGGTCGCGCCCTTGAGCACGTCCGACTGATAGTAGAAGTTGCGGTTCCAGGTGCTCATCAGGGTCAGCGTGTTGTGCTGGCCAATCGGCACCACAGTCTTGAAGAACAGGTTCTTCGAGTTGACCGGCGAATAGGTCAGCGCGCCGTCCGAACGCAGATACTGGCCGGCCAGCACGAACTTGGCCCCGCCCAGCTTTTCGACCGCGCCGCTCTGCAGCTCGAAGCGGCCGATGAAGGTGTTCCAGTTACCCAGCAGCGCCTCGGCCTGGCCGCCCATCTGGCTGCTGACCGCGCGCGAGTACATGTTGATGTTGCCGCCATAGGTGGCCTGACCCAGCTGGCTGGCGTTGCCCGGGCCGCGGTCGACCACAACCGTCTCGATGGTGTTCGAGGGGAAGAAGGCGGTCGAGTGGTGGGTGGGGTTGTTGGTGTCGGCAAAGGGGATCGAGTCGTAGGTGACGTTGTATTCGCCATCCTGGAAACCGCGAATCACAGCCTTGGTTTCGCCCAGGCCCTGGCCGTTGCCGGTGCCCGAAATGCTCACGCCCGGCGTCAGCGCGATCAGCTCGTTGAAGTCCGAGGCGGCGTTGGCATTGTCGATGAACTCGCGGCTCACGGCGGCCTGGGGCTGCGTGGTGGTCAGCGAGGCGGTGATGGGCGCGGCCTGCGCAGCCTTCGAGCCCATGACCATGATGTCGGCGGTGGTCAGCGACTGCTTGTCGTTGGCCTGACCGGCCTCGTTGGCGCTGGTCGACTGCGGATCGGCGGCAGCGGTTGCGGCGGCACCGGCGACAGCGTCGGCCTGCGCGGCCGAAGCCACCAGCACCGCTGCCATGGCCGTGCCCAGGCACAGCAACTTACGCGATTGCAAAATAAGCATTAGTTTACCCCTTTAAACATGCGCGAATGCCTGGCCGCTGCAAAACGCCACCCCTGATGGCGTCGCATTTGCGCGGCCGGGCCGTGAAATGACCGGATCGGTTGATGTGCAGGCGAAGGCCCGCGCGCTGGCACGATCGGCGTGCACTGCCGTGTCATGATCATTGCGTGATGCCCTCGTCTTCCGCCCGGCTCCTGAATTCCGGGACGTTGGCTCGGGCCGTTAGGCAGGGTGCGTGACTGCACTGTGACAATGCCGGGGCAAGCGCGCCCGGCTGCAGGATCATTGCAAACTTAGAATATTGGGCACGGCGCGCGCGAGGCGCCCCTTGCGCCGAATCAACCGGCCTGCGCCTGCCCCAGCGGGAAACGCAGCCGCACGGCCAGCCCCGGCCGGTTGTCGGCCAGCTCGAGCGCGCCGCAATGAAAGCGCATGATCGCCTGCGCGATAGCCAGCCCCAGCCCGCTGCCCTGCTGGGCCGCCATCGGTGCCTGGCCCCGCTCGAAGGGGCGCACGACCCGGTCCCGCTCGGCAAGGCCGATGCCCGGACCGTTGTCGGCCACCGTTACCACCGCCTCGTCGCCCTCGCGGCGCAGCGTCACGACCGCGCAAGTGCCCTGCGGCGTGTGCAGCGCCACATTCTCGAGCAGGTTGACCAGCAATTGCTGGATAAGGCGCATGTCGGCCACAATGCCAAGCGGCGCCAGCTCTCCCAGCTGCAGTCGGCTTCCCGCATCAGCAATCACCGGCTCCATCGTCTCGGCCACATCCTCGACCATGGCCGCCAGCGCCAGCGGCGCCACGGCCGTTGGGTGGCGCCCCGCCTCGATCTCGGACAGGCGCAAGAGCGCATCGAAGATGGCGATGATCGAACGGCACTCGGCCTCGGCCCGATCGACCAGGCGGCGGCCGGCAGGGTCGAGTCGGTCTCGATTGTTCTGCAGCAGCCCGCGCAGCCGCGTAAGTGGCGTGCGCAAATCATGCGCCACATGGCTCGAGAACTGGCGCTGGCTGCGCACCATGTCCTCCATGCGGTCGATCATGCGGTTCAGGCTGTGGGCCTGGCTGGCGAAAATACCGTCCAGCCCCTCGTCGGGAATGCGCCGCGACAGGTCGCCCCGCGCAATCGCATCGGCCGCCGCCAGCGTGCGCGACAGGCGCTGCGCGATGAGCGTGGCAAACACCCACGTCGCCCCGATCCCGGCCAGCGCGGCCACCACCACCAGCGCGATCACCGCCGTTGGCAAGATCTCGCGCAGGTTCTCGTCAATCTCGCTATGCTCGATAACGACCAGCCACCCGCCATCCCTCAGCCGCAGAGTCAGGGCGCGGGCCTCGCGCAGCTTGTCGTTGCCATCGCGAAAATGGATCGAGGAATAGCCCTCGCCCGGGAGAGGCAGGCGCAGCCGCCCCCACACCTTCTGCCCGTCGGCGCCATACAGCAGGTGGCCCTTGTGGCTGATGACCCGGCGCGTTTCCAGCTCAGTAATGCGCGGCACCAGCGCCGCAAGCGTGAGCACCTGCCCGGACGCGGTCGCCCGCTGGCTTTCATTGGCCAGCGATTCGTCGGTTTCGCGCAGGATCTGGTCGCGCGTGACCAGCAGGATAAGCGCTGCCGCCGCCCCCATGGCCAGCGCAAAGGCCATGCCAAACTGCACCGCCAGCCGCCCGATCCTGGGAATGCCCACAGGCGCCACTCGCCAGCCCGTCAGGCGCATTTGTCGGAACGCAGCACATAGCCCTCGCCCCGACGCGTCTCGATCGGGTCACAGCCCAGCGCCTGCAGGCGGCTGCGCAGCCGTGACAGATTGCT